>JANOTN010000241.1:0-3225 GCA_031416375.1 Ilumatobacteraceae bacterium | reverse complement strand
TCCTACAGGCGGGCCGCGAATCACCGGAGCTTCGCCAGCAGTATCGGCAACACCTCGCCGAAGCCGGGTTGAGCCTGGCGCTGATCGCCGGCGAGTTGGACCCGCCACCGTCGATGCAACCGGCGATCGAGACGATCGCCCGGGAACTACCCAGGTATGCCGGCCTCGTCGAGACCGCACGGACGAATAGCCGGCTTCAGTTCCCGGTAGGCGCGGCCTACCTCAGAGACGCATCCGACCTGATGCGGGTCACCCTGCTTCCCGCCGCCACCAGCGCGTATGAAGAGGCCGCCCGAGACCTCGATGACGAATACCGATCGGGAGCCTCGCGCACACCGTTGGTGGTACTACTCGCCACAGCGGTCGGCGTGATCGCCGTACTGATCGCAACTCAGCTGCTCGTCACCCAGCGCACGCGGCGCCTGCTGAATCCGGGTCTGATCGGTGCCACGGCGCTGGTCGTCGTAGTTGCCGTGACGTCACTCGTCCTGCTCGCGTCACAGCACGACTCACTCGCCAACTCCCGCACCAAGGGCGCCGATCCGCTGCTCGTGGCATCGACATCCAGGATTCTCGTGTTGCGGTCCCTCAGCGACGAGAATCTCGATCTCATCGAACGTGGCACCGAGCCATTGCACATGGACGACTTCGCTGCGATCGTCGACAGTCTCGGAGGATCGGCGGGAGACTCCGGTCTGATCGCCGACGTCGTCGAATCCGACAAACCGGCTATCGGTACGAATCAGGCGATCGAGCTGGCGTATGCCGACTACCTGGCGATCCATGACGACGTGCGGGAACTGAGCGACGCCGGCTCGTTCGACGAGGCGATCGATGTCGCCGTCAGTGGCCAGGCAGCAGCGGCAGCCCGACTCGACGCCGCACTCGACGACAACGTCACCGCCGCTCGCATCCACCTTGATCGGGAGGCCGAGGTAGCTCGTAGCACGCTCGAACGGCTGCTCCCTGTCGTTCTTGTCCTACCCGGATTGGCAGCCGTGTTCGCAATCGCCGGCATCCGCCGAAGAATCAGGGAATACCGGTAGGCCGATGCGTTGTTCCAATGCGCTTCGTTCATTCGGCTACGGCTTGGCGCTGGCCCTCACCGTCGCCAGTTGCGGGTGGTCGTCGGCGCCGTCCGAAGCACTCGACAGTCTCGACGCGCTGCCGAACGTGGCCGAGCCGAGTGAAACGGTGACATCGGGGGGCGCCGCGTCCGATGCCAAGTCCGAATCACAGCTGCTCTGCGAGGAGCACGATCTGGCAACCAAGAGCTATCGGCCGCTCGCCACGGAGCCCATCGATGCAATCGCCGAGGAGAGCTTTATGGCGAAGATCCGTGAGCGTCGGCAGTTGCGCGTCGGCGTCGACGAGAACACGCTCGGCTTCTCCTACCGCAACCCGGAAACCGGCCGGATCCAGGGTTTTGAAGTTGATCTCGCCCATGAGATCGCTGCGCGAATCTTCGGCGAGGGATACGACCCGGAAATGGTCGTCTTGGTCCCGGTCGTCACCAATGAGAAGCTCCCGTTCGTTCGCGACGGCAAAGTCGATATGACGATCAGCGCCAACTCGATGAGCTGCGGGCGCTGGGAAGACGTGGCGTTCAGCAGTGAGTACTACACCGCCCACCAGGAATTCCTCGTGAGGTCCGACTCTGACCTCCGGACGCGTGACGACCTCGATGGCAAGGTCGTGTGTGTCACGGCTGGTTCCTCGTCGATAGGCATCCTCGAAAAGCTTGCACCGGGCGCCACCCTGCTGAAAGTGGCGGCACGTACCGAGTGCTTGGTTGCCATCCAGGAAGGCGAGGCTGACGCCTACTTCAGCCACGACTCATTCCTCTACGGAATGCTGAGCCAGGACCCGACGGTCGAAGTCAGGAGTGGGATCCTGTCGGCAGACGACACCGTCTCCCACTACGGAATCGCGATCGCACACGAACACCCTGAGTTCGTGCGCTACGTGAACGCCGTGCTCGAAGAGTTGCTCGTCGATGGCACGTGGCAACGTCTCCATCAGCACCTCGAAATGCCACCACCCATAGGCATCGGTCTTCCACCGGCCTCGCCGCCCGTTCCCGGCTACCGCGACTGAGATGGACATCGTCACCCTCGATCACGACCTCGACCGTTTGTGCGCCGCCGCCGCCCGCGTCAGTGCCAACTTGTTCGAACTTGAGACACAGCCGGCTCGAGCGATGCTCGACGCCACCGAACTCGAAGGTTCCACAGCCCGGCAATGGGAGATGGCACGCGAGAACTTGGGGCGGCTGTTCACGTCCTGCGCTTTGCTGAAGTCGCTGACGGACGCCGCGATAACACTGCGCGGCACGTGGACGATCATCACACCGACTCGCGTCGAACGACTCGGATTACTCCTGCGGGGGCGCTCGATCGACCGCTCCGACGTATCCGTGTCGATTGCCGACCGGGACTTGTTTGCCAACTCCCGGGTCCTGGTGCGATCCACACCAGACGAACTGCTCGAAGAGATGGCGGCCGACTTCGAGACGGTCAAGGCAGTGATCATGACCGTCGCTGGGATATGGAACGACGCGCCGAGACAAATACGAGAAGCCCGCAACCGCATTGCCGAGCTGACCGAGCTGGCGGAGACGATCGGTGAGCCCGTTCCGGCGCAGTTCACGCTGCTCGGCGCGCAGATCGACGTAGTCGCCCAAGCGATCATGTCGGACCCGCTCTCGATCGATGCGGGCACGATGGCGCCCCTGTTCGACGAGATCGACCGCCAGGCTCGTGGGCTCGGCGCCGCCGCCGCAGTGATGGCCGATGTCGACGAACAACTCGGCGCTGCCCGGGAGTTGCTCGGCGAGGTGCGTTGCGCCGTTGACCGCTGCGCCGCCGAGCACCGCGACGTGTCCGCCAAGTTCGCCCGGCAACTCGTTCACGACCCTGTAGAACTCGATCCGTCGGTCGACACGACCCTCCGGCATCTCGCGCACCTCGCCGAGATTGGCGCGTGGCGAACACTCGCCGACGGGTTGACCAAGTTTCAGGCCATCGCCATCGACATGCTCAGGCGCGCCGGCGAGACAGCCGACCGATACCGGGCACTGACCGCTGAACGCAATGAGCTCCGAGGTCGCCTCGACGCCTACCAGGCAAAGGCGGGCGGCCGTGGCCACATCGAGGACGCCGAGCTCATCAAACTTTACGAGCATGCTCGCGCCGAGTTGTTCACCGCGCCGACCGACCTCGACCG
>JANOTN010000240.1:0-5066 GCA_031416375.1 Ilumatobacteraceae bacterium | reverse complement strand
GACCGGATCCGGCGACGGATGATCGTGTTGCGCAGCTCGATGCGTTGTACCGGGTCGAGTACGCCGGGATGGTGCGCCTCGCTTACACACTGCTGGCGAACAACGCCGAGGCCGAGGAGATCGTGCAGGACAGCTTGATCGGGTGTATCGGCGTTGGCAAGAGATTCGAAAGCCTGGTGCCTACCTGCGGTCGGCCGGGTCTTCCTCGTGCACGATGCCGACACGGGCGAGTCCCTGACCTACTTCGAGTCAGCCCCGCAGGGACCGTGACTGACGCCCCGGGCCGCCGTCTACTCGATCCGCATTGAGCCCTGACCATCCACTGACGTTCGAACCAACGAAAGGAAGAAATGCCATGCACTACGACAACAACCCCACACGATTCCGTCGGCGAACCGCAGCGCGCATCATCGCCGGCTCCCTTGCGCTCGTGCTGATACCGGCCGGGCTCGCCGTCGCCGGCCCAGATTACGGGGGCTGGGCGCCTGCCGAGAAGATCGACGAGGTCGCCGGCAACCACCTGGAATTGAACACCCCGTTCCTGGACGGTTGCCCTGCGCAGTCGCCCGACGGCCTGCGCCTGTTCATGGCCTCCAACCGGCCCGGTGGCCACGGCGGCCTCGACATCTGGATGGCGTCGAGGGCGCACAAGGGCGACCCTTGGGGACCCCCGCAGAACCTGCCCGAGCCGATCAACTCACTCTCGGACGACTTCTGTCCCACACCGATCGAGGGCGACGGGCTGGTGTTCGTCAGCCGCAGAACGGTCGTAGGGGTGACCTGCGGCTTGGGCGACATCTACGTGTCACGTCGCAACCCATCCCAAGGCTGGACCGATCCCGAGCACCTCGCCTGCCACCCGGCCGGCCCGAACAGCGCGCTCGACGAGCAGGGCCCGTCATACGTGCAGGGCCAGCTGTACTTCTCACGCAGCTCGTCTACGGTGCAGGGTGAGCTGTTCGTCAGTCGACAACAAGGCGACGGCTTCGCACCCGCCAGCCCGATTGACGAGCTGAACGACCCGATCGCCAACGACATCCAACCGAACCTGCGCAAGGACGGGCGCGAGCTCGTCTTCTCGTCGAACCGCGCCGGCAGCATCGGGGGCCAGGACATCTGGGTATCGACACGGGCGAGCATCGATGACACCTGGTCGCCGCCGGTCAACCTCGGACCGGCCGTCAACACCCGCTTCGGCGAGTCGCGGCCGTTCTTGTCGTCGGACGCCGACCAACTGCTGTTCGGACGAGCCGGCCCTCGGGGGACCGGCGAAGGCGGCACCGGCGCCGCTGATATCTACGTGACGACACGAGACAGGAACCCGACCTCGCCGTTCGCGGGAACGTGGGTCGGCCACGACCCCGAACCGCCCGACGGCGATGGCAGCACCGTCCATCTCGCCATCACAGGCGGATCCAACCCGGTGATCGAATTCACCGACGACTTCGGTTCCGTCTGCGTCAACGCAGGTTCGTCGGTCACCGAGTTCACGGCGCGCCTCACCGGACGCGTCGACGGCTCGACGCTGGACGCAACCTTCAGGAACGCACGATGCGGTCCCGTCGCGTTGCACTTCCTGGTCGGTGAAAACTTCTCATTGCTACTCGACGATGGCGGCAACAACGACCCCTCCGACGACACCTTGTTCGACGGCAGCGTCCTGTGGAGCCGCGCTTAGCAGCAACCCCGCTCACCCCGCTCTGAAGCAGTTCAGCGGACCCCGCTGAACTGCTTCGGGGCCTGGATGGCTAGCGTCGACTCACGCCGACCACCCCGCTCGCTGATGCCCCGGGGCTCCGGACAGTCAGACCGCCTCGCCTGCGAGCCCGGCGATGACATCGACGACGTGCGCTGAGGTGGGCATCGATCGAATCTCGTCGGCGAGGACGCTTGCGCACGTCCTCGTCGTCGGGTCGGTCAGCAGGAAACGAAGTTCCTGCTCGACGGTGTCAGCATCGACGCCGTCGATGAGCTGGCGACCGGCGCCGGCTGACGAGATGGCCGAGGCGTTGCGAAACTGGTCAGCCGCCTGCGGGACGCATAGCTGTGGGATCGCGTGGGCGAGGGTGCCGAGCAACGTGCCTGAGCCGGCGTGCGAGGCGACGACGGTCGCACGTGGTAGCACGAGCGCCTGTGAGACGTAGGTGTGCACGTGGGCACGTGGACCCAGATCACCGAACGTGGTGACGTCTGCACCTGGCCCCGTTGCGACGAGTAGCACTGCGTCGAGGCGAGCAGCGCCGTGCACGGTCGCGGCGACGTCAGGGCTCCGGTTGTAGACGGTCCCGAACGTGACGTGCACGAACGTGACTTCGGGATCGGCCAGATCCGCGGCGAGCGCGTCAGGCAGCATTTCGTCCGGGTGCGCAGTCGCCGCTTCCGGGGCTCGCCGCACGATGCGACCGATGTGGTCCAGTCCACCGGGCTGCAGGCTCGGCGGGTACGGGTCGATGTAGAGGTGATCAAAGCACCCGCCGAACGGGGGTGCCTCGAGCCCGAGGTGGGCGATCAGTGAGAGTCGCGTTTTGTGATCATTGAGAGTCGCGGTTGAGTGGTGATGGTTCTTCCTGTGGGTGGATGTTAGCTGGGCCGTTGTTGGGTGGGGTCGGTGGTGGCTGTGGTGAGTGCTTGGTGTTCGCGTAGCCGCCAGGAGGGGTCTTTGATGTTGAATACGATGGCGTTGTGCATGAGCCGGTCCAGGATCGCTGAAGCGACGACGCTGTCACCGAAGATTTCACCCCAGTCGGGCAGCCCGCGGTTGGTTGTGATGATCGTTGAATGCTGTTTCTCGTAGCGTTGGTTGACGACTTGGTAAAACGCTGAGGCTGCGCCTCGTTCCATCGGGAGCAGTCCGACGTCGTCGATCACGAGCACCGATGGGGCCGTGTAGGTTCTCAGTTTTGATGCCAGTGTGCCTTCCCGGTTGGCTTGGCCGATGTTGGCGACCATTTCTTCGGCGTTGGTGAAGTAACCGCGGTAGCCGGCCTCGACGGCGAGCGTGGCGAGTGCCACCGCGAGGTGGGTTTTGCCGCAGCCGGGTTGGCCGAGGAACAGGATCGGGTGGCCGGTGTCGATGAACCGCAAGCTGGCGAGGTCGGCGACGAGTTTGCGGTCAACGCTTGGTTGGAACTCGAAGTCGAAATCGTTGATTGTTTTGCGGAACGGGAACCTGGCAAACCTCAGCCGTGCTGCGAGTCGCCGGTTGCGTGTTGCTGAGGCTTGCTCGGCGATCAGCCCGGCGAGGAACTCGACGTGGGAGATGTCACCATTGCGGGCTTGCTCGGCGAGCACCGCGAACACTTCGGCGGCCCGGTCCAACTGCAAGTAGCCGAGGTCGTCTTTGATCTGTTCGTAGATCCCGTTCATGTCAGGTCTCCGTGGTCGTAGCGGGCGACGAGATCGGGGACGGCGACATCGAAGTCACCGCCGGGCAGATCGAGCCGACCAACCTGTCCGACCGCTGTCGGTGTGGTGTCGGGTGGTTTCACGATGTGGAGATGTCTGGGTCGTGTGCTCGCTAACGCTGCCGTCTCGGCGGCGAGGCGATGACCGGTGTCCCAGATCTCGGTGCGGCCATCGACCGCGATCTGATGGGTGGCGACGAGACGACCGCCAGCGCGGACGGTGAGCTGATTGCTATCAACGCCTTGTCGGACCTCAACGAGCTGACCCAAGCAGTTGGCTGGGACCGAGTAACGGACACGGTCCCATTCGATCAACGGCAACGCTCGATGGACCCGGCGGGTCTCGACGTAGTCGGTGTCGAAACGTTGACGCGGTAACGCCTGCAAGAAGTCGTGCTCGACAACCAAGCGTTCAGCCGGTCGGGCGTGTGTTGTGCGATGCACCCGATCGTGAACACGTCGATCGATCCACCCTTGGGCGGCCAGGTTCAACGCCTCGAGATCGGCTGGGATCCCGGTCACGACGAGTTCTTCAAGGAAGCTTTCGCCGAGATCACGGAACGGACGCTCGATCTTGCCTTTACGTTTGGCGTCACCGGCCTGACAGGCCTTGATCCCAGTCGCGTGGTGACGGGCGAATTCGAGCGCTGGCGGATGGAGTTTGAAGCGTCGCCCTTGCGACATCCCGAGCGCACCCATCCGATCCGTGCGAGACACCTGCGGGACACCACCAACAGCGTCGAAGAACCGGGCGACGCCTTCGAAAGTGTGCTCCCGGTCGACTGACGTCGTGAACCACCACAACCGCCAACGCGACCAACACAAGATCATCCCGAAACACCACAACACCGGTCCCAACCCGACCCGTTGCGACCACGCCGAGCAATCCGAAAAATCGAACTGGGCTTCCTCCCCAGGTGCTGTCTCGATCGGCACCGACGCCGTGTCAGCACGCCGGAACCGCGGCCCCCGCTGCTCACGCACCCAACGCACCACGGTCGGATACGAACCCTCGAAGTTCTCGGCCTTGATGATCTCGAACAACGACGACGCCAACAACTGCGGATTGCCGACCAACAACGCGGTCAACCGATCAGCCCACACCGAGTCGACCACCCGCTCCTCTACAACGACCGTTCGACCCCCCGCCGGCGGGCCGCCATCACGACACCACTTGGCGATCGTCGCCGGGTGATACCCGGTCTTGTCGCCGATCTCGACGAACGACATGCCCTGCCGTTTCATCCCTAACACGTCCATATATTCCTCCTGAGTCATCATGAGAAACGGTCCTTCCAGTAGTCGATGCTTGGCCGCTCGACAGACTGCAGGGACCACCCCTCAACCGTTGAAATTCAGGAACAAACCACCCCCACCAAACGCGAGAATCAATGATCACAAAACGCGATATTCACTGATCGCCCACACTTGTAAAACGTCGTGCGTACGAACCCGGCTACCTGGCCCCGAGCGCGATTCAGCCGGTCGACAAACGCGGATTCATCTGCGCTGAAGTTGACGTCCCGTCGCCCGTAATTCCGGAGTTCGTAACGGGGTAGGCGCAGTGCGCTGAGCACGCCAAGCGTTCTGTCACTTGCCATTGCGGCAGCCGGGTCGCCGGGCCCGAACGAGTGCTGAATTGGCATCGGTGTTCTCGTCGGA
>JANOTN010000239.1:0-20387 GCA_031416375.1 Ilumatobacteraceae bacterium | reverse complement strand
CGAGCACGAACCAGATTGCGAGCAGCCACCAGTGGGTCGTGTCGAACGCGAACCCGACGTACGCGATCGCGAACGCAGCAACCCCGGCGATCAGCACGTGGCGGGCTCCGAAGCGATCTACGAGGCGTCCGGCAGGGATACTGATAATGGTGGCGGCGGTGTTGTATCCGGCGTAGAGGCCGAGCGCGATCGTTGTCGCTCTCGTGTCGCTGCGGCCAAGTTGAAGCTGTTCGGTGGCGCGCAGGATGAGCAGGGTGGCGGCGACGTTGCCGGCTTCGAAGGCGCCGATCCCGACGAACAGTCGTCGCAACGGTCCCTGCAGGACGGGTCGTACTTGGATGCGGATCGGGCGGCGCTCGCGCACGGTCGGGGCCGGTGTGTGGCGGATCGCGTACATGATCGCCAGCACCGCCAACAACCCCGGGATGACCGATAGTCCGATCGCACCGCGGATCCCGACGGTTGACACGAGTCCGATCGCGAGCAGTGGTCCACCGATCGCGCCGAGGTTGTCCATCATCCGCTCGAACCCGTACGCCGCGCCGTAGCGGGTGGGGGCGACGACATCGGCGAGCAACGCGTTACGGGCCGGAACCCGCAGACCGCGGGCGGTCCATCCCGCGGTGCGCAGCAGGCCGACTTGCAACGCTGATGTTGCTCCGCCCGTGGCGGCGGTGAGCACGGCTGTGCTGGCGTAGCCGCCGACGGCAGTCGCGCGGCGACGGTGAGGATCATCAGCGAGTGCCCCACCGGCGAAGCGGGCAATGCCCGCCGCGCCGTCGCTGATCCCTTCGATCAACCCCAGCGCTGACGCCGGAGCGCCCAACGTCGAGGTCAGCAAGCTCGGCAGCAACGAGGTCGGGATCTCATGTCCGAGGTCGGACAGCAAGCTCGCCGCGCCGATCCCCCGGACACCGGGCGTCAACCACCGCTCATCGTCGACTACCGGCTCGGACACAGATGCAACATAGTCAGCCATTGAGCACCTAGCGCCGTCTCAAAAGAACGGAGATGCCTGCGATAGGAATCAATAGGGAGCCGATCCCCGAACCGCACGTGACAGCGAACTGAAACGCGAGGTACCACGACCAATCGACACAGGTGACGAAAAATGGTTCCTGAACGAGTGCGCCACACCAGCACGGCGCCGATGCCGAATGAAGTTCTTGGTCACCCGTTCCGGGACCCCGGTGAGACGCTCCACCTGCCGCCGTCCCGGATGCGCTCATCGTCCAGATAGCGCCGGTTGCCCGAGTACGCGCCAGCCGTCCGGCCCTGGGTCGACCTGCTCCGTCGGCGAGTGCACGTGGCAGAGACGCTCGTCGACATCGGTGGTCACATCAGCTTCGGTCCGCCCAAGACCAAGGCCGCCGTCCGGTCTGTGCCGCTCCCATCCTTCGTCTGCGAGGAACTCTCCCGGCTGGCGCAGCGGCCGGTAGATCCCGACACGTTGATGTTCCAATCCCCGGACGGTCTACCGATTCGCGCCACCCTGTTCCGCCGCCGCTTCTGGGCGCCTGCTGTAAAGAAGGCCGACCTCGAACCGCTGCGGATTCACGATCTCCGCCACACAGCCGTTTCGCTATGGATCGCCGACGGTGCGCATCCGAAACAGGTCGCCGTGATGGCCGGGCACACGTCTGTGTCCGTCGTGCTTGATCGTTGCGGCCATCACTATCCGCAACAGGACGAAGACCTCATTCGACGATTGGAAAGCCGCACAGCATCTCTTCCGCACAATGGTCTCGGCACGGCGTAACGGTCCACCAGCAAGATTGGCAACAAACGTCGGCGATTCGCCCACGACGGCGACAGCCCCGGCTCCGAGTCACGTCGCGGATCGATCAGATGTGCTGACGCGCGTGCTCGGCCGACGGAGCTACTCAGGCCGCTGTGAATTTCAATCGCTCAGGATGCGAACTTCATTCAGTGGGCACGAAGAATTCGGCCGGACCGTCGCAGCCGCAACTTCCCTTCGACTGCTTTGCGACGGCGACATCCGACACCGCCTCTGTTCGGTAGGCCGAAAAGTGCCGACACCTGTTGGGCATCCACAACGGCCAACTTGTCGATGGCACGGGTGCGGAACCCATCCCAGGATGCGGTCGCCGTGATCGAGGGCAACCCGGATCACGTACGCGGGCGCAGCCGGGTTGACAATAGGAAGATATGAGCATATAAGGTGGGAATGCGCCGAAAGCCGGGGGCTCTGCTTCCTCTCGAGATCGACATCCTTCTCACCGCTGTGCACCAATCGATGAGCGCCGACGCCGAGTTCCACGGGTTCGAACTGGCCCGCATACTCGCCGAGGGCGACGGTTCGCGTCGTCTGACAGCGCACGGCACGCTCTACAAAGCGCTCGGACGATTGGCCGATGCAGGCCTGCTGGCTTCCCGATGGGAAGACGCAGCGACCGCACTCGATGCCGGTCGTCCCCGTCGCCGGTTGTATTCGATCACAGGCACCGGACAGCAGGCCTGACTCGCGCGGTCGTCGACGCCGACCGACGACGCCAACCCGTTCGCCGGCTCGGAGTCGAGCCGTCATGAGCACGACAACCCTGTCTCGGGCCGCTCGACTCACCCTGCGATGGGTCCGGTTCTACACCAGAGGACTCGACGACTTCTCACAAGATTCGCGACGCAACGAGATCGCCAGCGACCTTTGGGAACACGCATCCCACGACGCACTGCACTCGATCCCCCGAAGCCACACGACAGCATCCGTTCTCGGCCGTCTCGGAGTAGGCATTCCATCCGATCTGTCCTGGCGCCGGCAGCGACGACACGCCAACTTGTCTCTTACCACCCGAGGAACCGCAATGGCGACATCAAAAGCTTGGCAATTCACCCGCGCACTCATCATTCTGCAAGGATCATTACTCGCCCTCGCCGGACTCGCGGTGATATTCGGGTACCTCGGCGACAGCATCGAAGAGCCGTACGACCTCAACGTCGGACTGTTTTTCGTCGGCCACGCTCTTGCCGCGTGGATCGGCCTCTACCTGCGCCGCCGCCACCCGCTCGTGAGCCTTCTGGTGATCTCTCTCTCCTCGTTCTGGATCTCGCTCATGGCCTGGTTCTCGGTGTTCTTGCTTACCGGTTTACTGACCATCATCATGACCATCGCCACCATCCGCTGGGACACGATCGAAGGCAAAGGCTGGAGCAGCCACGACGCCCTCCGTCGACTACGCGACGAGGCAGCCAGCAGCTAAGTAGCACGAGGTGAACGGGAACGTTCCAGCCCAGTCTTGAATCTGACTTGGCCTCACCGCGTGATGCTGGTCGGTGGCCGAGATGCGCGAGGGCCGCTCTTGAGGGAAGGAATTGCCGCAACATTCGCGTTTCCACTCATCACTGGAGGTGTAGCGGGTCGCTGCGCTCGACGTGTACTCGAAGAAGAGGGTGGTCTGGCCGCTCCCCAAGTTGAGGACGCTCTCGTCCTCGACCCCTCGCGGCGCTGGCTGTTGACCAACTCGACGCCCGTTCGGCGTTCGACGGCGGCTGGGCGGTAACTATCACCGTGGATACGGACAGTCCGATCCGTTGGGCGCGGCCGAGCTGTCAGTCGGTTCCCGGCATCGAAGGTCACCGGGTGGACGTCGACCTGGCAAGCACGACGGCGCGTATCCACGCCTATCCGTCATCGAGCCATGCTCGCGGGCCAGCAGCCTTGAACGCTTGGAGCTCGGCCTGCGGTGACAGCGATCAGTCCGAGCCGGGCGACGTCGTCGTCATGTCCCGTCGCGAAGAAGCGCTTCGATAGAGTCACACGCGGCGGTGATGCCATCCTCGGCGCTGATCCTCGCGCCGAGTTCACTGGCGCGTTCGCGCAGGCCCTCGTCGGTGAGCAGCCGTCGCAGCGCTGCCAATAGGTCGCGCTCGCGACGGACCCAGACGCCGGAGCCGAGGCTTTGCTGGCGTTGCGCATGCCAACGTTGGTCGAACATGCATGGCACGATCGCTGACGGCAGGCCCGCTTCGAGGGTCAGCGCGTTGGTGCCGTGGGCACCGGACTGTACGACGCACCGTGCGTGATGCAGCAGCGGCGCGAGGGGAACGAAGGGCCAGACCCCGTGCCGCTGATCAACGCCGGCGGCCCGTACCTGCTCGGTCACCACTGTGTTCGAGGTGAGGAACACGCCTCGAGTTCCGAGGTCGTCCAGCACCGCCGCGACCTGTTCGAAGATCTCGGGTCGGGCCGACGCGCCGCTGGTGCCGAGCGTGACGACGACCGGCGATGGACCGGCGTCGAGGAACTGCTCGACGTCGGCGGGGAGTTGACCACCATCGGGCCCGTGCCACGACGTGAACCCGACGAGGTTGTAGTTGGCGGGCCAGTCCGGTGCTGGATCGACGTAGTGGCGCGACACGAGGCCCAGGTTGCGTGTCGGCGACAAGCGCGCGCCGGTGACGTTCCAACCGGGTTCTGTACTGAGACCGAGGAATCGGCGGAACTCCACGAAGCCTCGCCGGCTCGTGAGCGGGCCGGCGACACGCGACTGCCCGAGGCGCCACACCGCAGAGTTTCCCCAACGGCCGAGATTGGGCACCCCGGCAGGAGGGGCGGTAGCTGTCGGTACCAGCATCGGGAACAGATCACCCACAATCCATGGAATGCCCCGTCGCTCACACGACATCGCGCCGACAAGTGACGCCGCGGGGTGCGAAACGAGCAGGTCGGCGTCGGCCAGCTCGACGTCGACTGCTTCGAACAGGGCCGCGAGGTGAGGGATGGTGTATCGGCCGAAGTACAGCCGAAGGAGGCCTGCGCCGCTGAGGGGCATCCCCCAGCGGGCAATGTACGCCCCGTGTTGGTCGAGGGCGACGGGTGAGAAGTCCGTGCCGCTATGGGCGCACCGGAACGGCTCGCCGGCGAACAGCGGGTGAAACTCGCGCGGCACGACGTAGACGACGTGGTGCCCACGCCGGGACAGCTCCGATGCAATCGGCACATACGGGAACACGTCGCCGCGATGCGCCATGGAATAAAACACGATCCGAGCCACGATCAGTCCTCAAGCCGAATCGACGATGATGTCAGCGTCGTGAATGTCGGAGTCGTCGTGGCCGGGTGGGCTCGGGGGCTCGGTGTCGAGGTAGATGCACTCGCCGGGACAGTGTTCGGCAGCATCAATCGCGTCGCGCTCGTGATGGGATGGCACGGCAACGCTTGCGTGTTGCGGGTCGGTGAGAACCGCATCGCCATCGCGGACGTAACCGATGCCATCATCGAGCACGATGAAGAGTTCTGGACAGCGGTCGACGCACAACCCGGCGCCGGTGCAACAATCCTGATCGATCCACACGCGCATGACCGGTCCCGATCATGACGGTCTTTGCTCCGTCACGGCGAACGCCCGTCGAGCGCCTCGACGATGTCGAGCAGCATCGTGGCGGCCGTCACGCCACCATCGCTCGTTGGTGGCGTTCGCGGGGATGGCGACGTAGTTGAAGTCGCCGATCGAGTTGGTGTCGAACACGAACGCCTTGGCGGTGTCGGGCACGAGCCCTTCGGCGATCAGGGCTCCCGGTCCTACGGCAGCTTGGGTGATGGTGAAGTCGACCTCGTCGTTGGCGAAGAGGCGGTGGAGTTCGCTCTCGTCCTTCGGGTAGGTTTCGCCCGATCGCCACAGGCACAGCCGAAGCTGTTCGAGGAAGTCCCAGAGTCGCGGCGACCACTCGTCCCAGCGAGCCTGTTCGAAGGTCTGCCACTGTTCCGCACCTCCTGACAGTTCGAACAGGGCACCCTTCACGAACCGTGTTCCCTGGAAGCCTCCGGGACCCGGTGCGATGTAGGTGAAGCGACCTCTGTTGGCGCAGGCCCAGTCGAGCAGTGCGGCGTACGAACGCGGTAGGTCGGTCTCTGCCGTTCGTTCGGTGTCGTAGACCAGTTGGAACTGCGCCGACGACCAGGGGCTCTCCATGGCACCGACGTCGGTGCCGAAGTCGCGGGCAACGGCTGGGTTGTCCCAGTTCACCAGTGACGCATTGGGCAGCGAGCGGCCCCACCCGTCGTAGAGCAGTCCGGCGGTGCGCAGTGTGGAGAAGTTCTCGCCGTTGATCCAGATCACGTCGACGGCTCCGTCGGCGGTGCCGGCGCGATCCTCGGCGAGGACCTGGTTGACCGCGTCGACCGTGTCGGCGATCGGCACACGCCGTAGCGTGACGCCGAAGCGTTCCTTCAACGTCGGCCCGTATGTGTCGTCGACGAAACGGTTGATGGACTCCGAACCTCCCCAGAGGTACCAATTCACTGATTGTCCGTGCGCAGCAGCGAGCACAGCGTCCCAGTCGTTCGGGTTCGGCCCTGGTCCAGCTGACCCTGGGCCGGAGATTGCGGAAGGGCGGCCGACGGTGGAGCACCCGACGGCAAGGATCGAGCCGAAGATCAAGGTGGCGAACGTACGACGGGAGATCAACATGACCTCACCTGTGGGGTGAGGGGTGAGCGCCGGGTCGGGAGGGGGAGCAACTGGGCCAGTTGCCGGTTCTCGCCAGGGTCGAGCAGCGAGTGCTGCACGCAGGCGGGGACGATCTCGCCGGACTCGGGATGCGCCATCGCGTAGGTGCATGCCTGGAGGCGCTCCTGTGCGGCGAGCACCGCCGGATCGGAGGCCGTCTCGCCTCGTCGAAGGAGCTCCCATGCGGGTGCCACGACTGCTGCATCCATGAAGCTGTGCATCACGAACGTCACCGGTTGCATCCCCGAGCGCACGGCACGGAAACCTCCCGCACGTCGAACGAACCGACGGACCCAGCCACCCGCGACGAGTGCGAGCCGCGGCCGCCGGATCAGTAGGCGTGTGACCCGAAGTGCTTTCACGAACGTGTTCGATTCTGTCATGTAGTTGCCGGGCAGGTAGTGGAGGTAGGCGTCGCGTGCCGCGAGGTCGGCAGGATCGTCTTCTTCGAGCAGCGGGACGTATCGGTCGGCAACGAAGACACCCCAGCTGGTGCGATTGCAGCGGGTGTCGCCGAATTGCAGCACTCGGTACGGCAACGCGCGGCCCGCGCCCAGCTCGATCTGGGTCCAGACGTCGTCGTCGGTCATCGATCGAAATCCCTCTCGCCAACGAACTTCGCTGCCGACATAGGCAGCGGGTTGGAACGAGAACATCCGCCACCCTTGGCGCCGCGAGGCGCCGATCACGTCAGCAACTTCGCCCAGGTTGTCGGGGGTAACGGTCATGTTGTGCGCGAGGTAGGAGCGAACGCCGTGCGCCGAGCGGAGCCTGGCGAACATGTCGGTGAACCGCTGGCGATGCTCGTGCAGCTCTGCTTCCGATTGAGGCTTCTCGTTCCCGCGACGGCCGTACATCGTGGAGTCGATGTGCGCGGCGAACGACACGGAATCGAACCGTCGGGTCCCGTCCTCTCGCAGCACCACCTGATGCAAGTACTCCTCGTCGAAGTCGCCGTGGGTCATGCTCATCGGTGATCGACCGTTCGCTCGCATCACCTCGAGGGCTGCCGCGTGATCCTCGGGTGCCAGCAATGACACCTCGCCTCCGATCAGTTGCGCGAACGCTGCCGGGCCTCGGTGCTCGCGCAGGAATGCCATCTGGCTGCTCACCTGCCCGAGCGTGTGCGCTCCGTCGACGCGGACCTTGTTGGCGTCTTTCGAGTGGTAGCACGGCTTGCACGCGAAGTCGCAGGCCGGGAACACCCCATGAGTGCCCTCGCAGCCGGTCGATCGTCGCCCGATCAGCTGACCGTCGGTCTTGACATGCTCGGGCAGTTCCGCCCACCGTCGGGCGGCAGCAGCAGCGGCCTCCGAGTCGACCGGTCGGGTACGGATCTCCCAACGCCGCAACCGTGCCATCAGCCCTTGGTCACCCATTCGTACTCGCTCCACATCTTGATCGATCGGTCTCTGGTCGACGGCCGCCGACCTGCCGGGAACCCGCTTCGTCCGCCTGATCATTCCCCCGAGCGGTTGGACATCGCCGAGGGGTCGGCGTCTGACGAGCCTGGAGGTGGCAAGGCTGAGGACGATCAGGACGACCGAGATCGTCAGGGTTCGGCCGTCGACGCCCCGCACCCAGCGGCGAGTCGGTGGCTGAGCGATGGCTGCGGTCTCGGTCATCGAAGGTTCCGGACGGCCCAGACGATCCGTTGGATCACGGTGACGCCCACGAGGCCCGCCATGGCCGAGAACCACCAGATCGCCTGGTCGGGGAAGGAGAGCATCAGCACGAACAACACGATGGTCTCAGCACCCTCGACGAGTCCGGCCGGCATGTGGATCGTGGTTCGCTCCCCGGTTTCGTCCGCGCCGCCACCTCGCTTCTCCGCGATCGCGGCGAGGTACGTCCACGACATCGTGTTCGCGTAGAAGGTCGCCAGCAGCCCAGCGCACCAGGTCCATGTCCCGATGCTTGCCTGTGCCGTGGCGATCCCGATCGGTACGGCTGCGTAGCCGATCGTGTCGGCCATCATGTCCAGGTATCCACCGAGGTCGCTCTGACGATCTCCGTCGCGGGCCACGGCCCCGTCGAGGCCGTCGAACACCCTGCCGAGCAGCCACAAGCCGACCGCCTGCCAACGGAGCCCGAACCCGGCTGCGACACCACCCCCGACGCCACCGGCGAGCGAAAGCGCGGTGAGCCAGCCCGGTCCGATGCGGCCGGCGACAGCGCGTGCGGCTGGACCGGCGAGCCGGTCCTTGGTGGTTCGAAGTCTGCGGTCGATCATGTGATCATGATCATCGCTGATGGAGCAGGATCGGTTCCTGACCGCGGGACATGATGATGGCGAGCACCAGCACTGCCACGATGGCAGCGCCGAAACCGACCCACTGCAGCGTGATCATTCGGTCGGATCGTCGGCGTGCCGCCTCGTCACGTGCTGCCGTCGGTCGCCCCTTGGGTGCCGTGACTGCCTTCGATGATCCAGTCGTAGAGTTCATGGGATGGGAACCCGTCACCGTCGGCTCCCATTCCAACGGAAGAAACCCGACCGGTCGCAGGGTTTCCGCTCCATTCATCTGGAGGAAGGCTCGTGGATGACGGACTATGACGTGGTAGTGATCGGCGGTGGTGCCGGTGGGCTGGTGGCGGCCAAGGAGGCACGGCGTCGGCGCGCCCATGTCGTGATCGT
Source organism: Ilumatobacteraceae bacterium (assembly GCA_031416375.1). Taxonomy (GTDB): domain Bacteria; phylum Actinomycetota; class Acidimicrobiia; order Acidimicrobiales; family Ilumatobacteraceae; genus Ilumatobacter. The sequence goes on along the minus strand of JANOTN010000239.1, from coordinate 11,282 downwards.
TCAGGACGGTCCCCTCGGCGGTGACTGCACGTTCACGGGTTGCGTTCCGTCCAAGGCCCTACTCGCGGCAGCCGCGCAGGGCAACTCGTTCGACCAGGCAATGACGCGCGTCCACGCCGCCGTCGACCACATCGCAGCCACCGAGGATGCCGCCGCACTGGCCCGGGAGGGCATCGATGTCATCTCCGGCTACGCCCGCTTCCGCAACCCGACCTCGATCGACATCGATGGCACCACCGTGCGATCGAAACGTTTCATCGTTGCCACCGGGGCACGAGCGCTGATCCCTGCGATCCCGGGTCTACGCGAGAGCAATCCGCTGACCAACGAAACCGTCTTCCAACTCGATCAGCGGCCCGCCTCGCTGGCGATCCTTGGCGGTGGACCGATCGGCTGCGAGATGGCCCAGGCGTTCGCACGACTCGGCAGCAGGGTCACCTTGATCGAAGCCGAAGAACGGCTCCTGCCGCGCGAGGAACCCGAGGCCTCGGCGGTGATCGCAGGCGCACTGGCCCGCGACGGAGTGACGGTGCGGGTCGGCACCCCGGCGACGCTCGTCGAGCGCAGCCCGAACGGCACCATCTGCGTCCACACCGAACCCGGTGAACCCATCGCTGCCACGCACGTACTCGCAGCAATCGGCCGGGTGCCGTCAGGACGCGGGTTCGGCCTCGAAGAGATCGGCGTCGTGATCGACAAGCGCGGCGCGATCACCGTCGACGACACCATGGCCACCAACATCGGCGGTATCTGGGCTGTGGGCGACGTCACCGGTCGGCTCCAGTTCACCCACGTCGCCGGGCGCATGGGATGGATCGCCGCCACCAACGCCCTCTCGAAACTCGCTCGCGTCCGCAGATTCCGACTGGACACCCGCGCGATTCCATGGGCGACGTTCACCAGCCCCGAGGTCGCCCACGTCGGCCTCACCGAGGCGGAGGCTGCCGAACGACACCCCGACGCCCGCATCGCTCATCTCCCGCTCACTCACGTCGACCGCGCCATCGCCGTTGGCGCAACCGAAGGCTTCGTCTCCCTCATCGCCGCGCCGCGGCGCGGCACCCGACACCTCGCCGGCGGACGACTCGTCGGCGCAACCGTCGTCGCCCCCACCGGTGGTGAACTGATCCACGAGGCCGCCCTCGCGATACAGACCAACATGTTCGTCGGGCGCCTCGCCCAGACAACGCACGCCTACCCGACGTGGTCCATGGCCATGCAACAAGCCGCGCTGCAGTTCTTCGGCGAGTCTGCAGGACTGCGAGCCCGACCTGTCAGCACCACTCGGAGGCTCGGGTCGCACTTGTGACCTCGAGCGGACACTTCGTCGCCGGCGACGACCCGAAGCCGTTCGGCGTCGAGCACATGACCCAGACCGAGGCCGAAACACGGATCGGCGAGTTCCTCCGCGCCGCGCCCACGTTGTCCCACATTCCCGTCGACACTCCTGCTGATCGGCTACCTGTTCGCCACGGCGGCTACCCAGTCGACACCGCCTTGATCGATCACAACGTCACCTTCCCGCTGAGGGCGATGCGAGAACTCCACGAGGAAGGCGTCATCGGCGAACTCGCCGCCGACGCGTATTCGTTCGTGGGAGCGACATCGCAGCTCAAGTTACGCGAGCGGGTCGCGCCACTCTGGGCCGATGAGCTTCGCGCCGCCCAGGTCGACGCAGTGCTGCTCGTCCCGGTTTGACCTGTCTGTCACGTGTCCGTGGGGCACGTCCAGAGAGTGTTCGAAGCGGCAGGGATCCCCACGGTGGGGATCTACATCGCCGCATTCGCCCATGTGCCAGGTCGGATGGGAGTCAGTCGGGCGCTGATCACCGACCATCCGATGGGCCGACCGCTCGGGGCACCCGGCGATGTCATTCGTCAGCGCGACGTGCTCAGAGCAGCCGTCGAGCTGTTTGCCAGCACGGCCGGACAAACCATCGTCTCGTTCCCGCATCCGTACAGGGCAACCCCCGCGCACCCCTCCGCCTGACTATCCTCAGCACCGCCACCGGCGAATCTCGGCGACCAATCCGCGCAGCATCCGGTCGGCGACCTTGCCCGCTCCCGACCGGGCGGTGACGAGCGCACCGAACATCGCGGCCTGCACCACGACAGCCCGCGTGGAACCTGTTCGCGGATCGATCTCACCGGAACGCTCGGCGCGTGCGAGTGCGGCGTGCAGCGATCGGCGAACCCGCTCGCGGTAGCGCTGCGTCACCTCGCCGATCTCGGCGTCTTCAGTGGCGAGCTCGACCATCGTGTTCACGATCAGACATCCCGACGGCTGCACATCCGATGAGGTACCGGCGCGCACCCATTCGACGAACCGGACGACATCGTCGAGTCCGTTCGAGCCGGCGGCCAACGCCTCGAGTGACCAAGGTGCCTACTGAGATCACCGACGCGCTCCGCAACGGCACCACCGTTCCCGATTCGAAGCTCGACGCGCTCGCGACGTTCACGCTCGCGATGCTCGACACCCGCGGTTTGCCTACCCGCGCCCAGATCGATGCCTTCCTCGCTGCCGGCTACGCCGAGCAGCAGGTCTTGTACGTCGTGCTCGCGCTCGCTGTCAAGACGATCTCCAACTACAGCAACCACCTGTTCCACACCCCTGTCGACGCCGCCTTCGCTACGCGCACCTGGGAGCACTGAGTTGGAGCACCCATCGTCACGGCCGGGAATCGAAGATCGGGCCAGACGGGTTCACTGTCCTATGGCGCACACTGACCCACAGCTCTCCGAGCCCGTAGCCGGTGGCGGGGAGATCACCGTCTACTGGCGCCCCGGGTGCCCGTTCTGCTCATCACTTCGAGGCGGACTGCATCGGGCCGGGCTTCCGTTTCGAGAGGTGAGCATCTGGGACGACCCGAACGCGGCAGCCTTCGTCCGATCCGTCGCCCGGGGGAACGAAACTGTTCCCACCGTCTCGGTCGGCAAGGTGAACCTTGTCAACCCTTCCGCGCGACGCATCATCGAGGTCGCAGCGAACCAGACCCCTGCGCTGCTGCCATCTCTGCTGCCGGCGCAGGGGCCTCACCGGCGCCGCTGGTGCCGTCGATACACCGTTGCCGGCCAATGACGTACGGACCGCAGCGCCGCTGGAGCCTCGGGAAGCACGCGTGACGTCTGCCAGGGAGCTCCCGTGGGCCTCGACCGAGCAGATGCGCGAGGTCGACAGGATCATGACCGACGATCTTGGCATCGACCTCCCATTGATGATGGAGAATGCCGGCCGCCATCTCGCGCACCTGAGCCGCCTCCGTTATCTCGACGGTGCACCCTTCGGTGAGGCTGCCCAGCTGATCCGGTGGGCGAACTTGAGCGACGCACCCACGATCGCACTCGACGTGCCATCGGGCGTCGATGCGACCACTGGCATCGCGCACGATCCATCAATCCAGGCCGCAGTCACACTCACCCTTGCGGTTCCCAAGATCGGACTTCGTCAGCGGTCAGCAGCAGCTGCCGTGGGCGAGCTGTACGTCGCCGACATCGGCATACCCCCGCAAGTGCTGGCACGCGCCGGCATCGACAACGCTCACGGCCTGTTCGCCCTCGATGAGATCGTCCGCATCTGGTGAACGGCGGGAAGGAACACTGCGATCCACCGGGTTCCTCACGCACATCAACATCGACAAGGAGTCAAGCCATGGTTCGAGCAGTCTGGAACGGGACAGTGATCGCCGAGAGCGACAAGACCGTCGTCATCGAGGGCAACCACTACTTCCCTGCCGACTCGGTCCGGCCCGAGCTGCTGCGCCAGAGCACGACCACGACCACGTCCACTTTGCACGCGTCAACGTCGATGAGAACCCCGGTGTCGCATCAGGGCTCGGGGTGATGAGCATCCCGACGCTCGTGTTGTGCGACGCGTACGGCAACGAGGTCGACCGCATCGTCGGTCTGCCCGATCGGCGCACCCTCGACCAGTTCGTCGCCCGAGCAGCCGCAGTAGCGAGCAGCGGGTTGAGCGCATCATGACAACGCCCAACGCCGTCGATGTGGTCGATGCTGTCGTGCTCGGAATGGGCCCCGGCGGCGAGGACGTCGCCGGGAAGCTCGCCGAGGCGGGTCTGAGCGTCGTCGGAGTAGACGGCGGTCTCGTCGGCGGAGAGTGTCCCTACTGGGGCTGTGTTCCGTCGAAGATGATGATCCGCGCCGCCAATCTCCTCGCCGAAGCGCGCCGCATCCCCGGAATAGCCGGCAACGCGGTCGTGCGCCCGGACTGGGCGCCGGTGGCAGCGCGAATCCGCGACGAAGCAACCGACGACTGGGACGACACCATCGCCGTCGAACGATTCGAGGGCAAGGGCGGCCGGTTCGTACGCGGCCGCGGACGACTGACCGCATCCGACATCGTCACCGTCGGCGATCGTCAGTTCCGGGCAACCCGGGCAGTGGTGCTGGCGACCGGCACCACGCCGGCGATACCGCCGATCCCAGGTCTCACCGACACGCCCTACTGGACCAATCACGACGTCATCGAAGCCAAGGAACTCCCCGAGTCGATCATCGTCCTCGGAGGCGGCGCGATCGGAGCCGAACTCACCCAAGTTCTCGCCCGCTTCGGCGTGGACGTCACCATCATCGAGGCAGCAACCCGCCTGCTGCCCCTCGAGGAACCCGAAGCCGGGCATCTGCTTTCCGAGGTCCTCGAACACGAGAGCGTCACCGTCGTCACCGGCATCGGAGCCACACGGGTCAACCATGACGGCCGGCAGTTCGCTGTGCACCTCGGCGACGACCGAATCGTTCGCGCAGAACGACTGCTCGTCGCCACCGGCCGTAGAGTGGACCTCGCTGCTATTGGTGCCGACGTGCTCGGCATCGACCCCACCGCACGCTCGCTTCCCGTCGACGACCACCTCCGCGTCGCCGACCGAGTGTGGGCCGTCGGCGACATCACCGGCAAAGGCACCTTTACCCACATCGCGATGTACCAAGCCGGCATCGTCACCGCCGACATCCTCGACCAACCGCACGCGCCCGCCGACTACCACGCGGTCCCACGCGTCACGTTCACCGACCCCGAGGTCGGCTCTGTTGGGCTGTCGCTGCAGGCCGCAATAGACGCCGGAATCGACGTCGCCGTCGGCCGGGCTAACGTGCCGTCGACCGCACGCGGATGGCTCCACAAGGCTGGCAACGAGGGCTTCATCACACTCGTCGCCGACCGTCCCCGGGGCGTGCTCGTCGGTGCGACCGCGATGGGACCCAGCGGCGGAGAGGTGCTCGGTCTCCTGTCGCTCGCCGTCCATGCTGCGATCCCGATCGACCAACTCCGTACAATGATCTACGCGTACCCCACCTTCCACCGTGGCGTCGAGGACGCGCTCAAGACCCTCACATGACACTCCGCATCGGCGACCCGCTCCCCGAACTCGAACTCGTCGATCACACCGGACAGGTCTGGCGCACCGCCGACCAACGCGGACGCCCGCTCGTACTGGTGCTGCACCGACACCTTGCTTGACTGCCCTGTCAAGAACACGTGATCGCCGTGCGCGACCACCTCGACCAGTTCGGTGACGCCACCATCGTCATTGTCACCTTCGCCGCGCCAGAACGACTCGCTGCTTACCGCGACCACCTCGCGGTTCCGTTCACGATCGTCACCGACATCGACCGCCGCCTCTACCACCTGCTCGGCGCCGAACGCGGCAGCAACCGCCAGATCTGGTCCCTCGGCACACTGCGCATGTACGCAGGTCTGATCCGACGGGGCCGACATCTCAGCAAGCCCACCGAGGACATCCACCAACTCGGTGCCGACGCAGTCGTTGGACGCGACGGACGCCTGCGCTTCCTGTCGCTCCCCTCCACGCCCGACGCTCGTCCGCCCGTGTCGGACTTGATCGCTGCACTCGACTGAGCCTCAACTCAAGCGCACCGCTACGACCGACAAGCCAGCCCAAGACATCATCGCCGCCTGAAGGGCGTCAGATACCCGATGCTCGCGACGGTGTAAGGAATGACGTAGTTCGCTACCGTCCGCACCCAGGTAGTCAACGAGGCATCGCCCGAGGCGATGACCGACCCCTGATTGACCACAGTCAGCAAGGTGCCCACCACGAGAGCGATCTTGCTCGCCGTGCGAAACGTGGCGCCCTTCGCAATCAGCACACACGCGTCGAGTGGCGTCGACCACGAGATCTCGTGCCGGTCGACGCTCACCGCTCCGCCGGCTCGTCGCCACGGGCGATGCGCGACCCGAACTCGCGCAGCCTCGCCAGCGAGTCCGCCGACACCGAAGGCTGATGAGCGGCGAGCGAATGCTTGATCCGCTCATAGGTGTCGGCTTCGAGCCCACACCGACGGCAATCCTCCAGATGAGCGGCCAATCGTTCGGAGCGACGATCATCGAGCTCACCATCGAGATAGTGCTGCAACCACTCGCCGACCTCACCGCACGTCATCGGCCGCTTCGCGGACGATCGGAACAAGGACTTCCACGGCTTCTTCATCAGTGGCTCCTCGGGGCCAGCCCGGCCCGGTCCAAACGATCACGAATACGACTTCGGGCCCGGTGGAGACGGCTCATCACCGTGCCAGCAGGCACGCCCAGCGCCTCGGCGGCCTCGGCGTAGGTCAATCCCTCCACATCGACGAGTTGCACGACGCTCCGAAATGGCTCGTCAAGTTCTGCGAGCGCTCGTTCGATCTCGGCATCGAATCCCGCGTCGACGCTGGCATCGGTGAGGTCGGCGGATGCCAACTCGTTCAACTGTCGCGACGTCCCGTCCGGGTCGCGGAGCAGCTCAGGGCGCTGGCGCCGGTTGCGGTTGATGTGGGTGTTGCGCAGGATCGTAAGCAGCCATGCCCGCGGGTGGCGACCGTCGAACCGCTCGATCGCTCGGTAGGCACGGATCAGGGTGTCCTGGACCAGATCCTCCGCGTCGGCATCGTTGCGAGTGAGTGAGCCTGCAACTCTCAACAGCACCTCGATCTCGGGCAACACGTGCTGCTCGAACAGTGCTTGGCTCGCCTCCGGACTGGACACGCGAGAAGGAACCCGCTGAGGATGCCGACTCATTCCGCGGGAAGCATCCGTGTCGATGTCGGGTTTCCACCAGCGTGATGCACCTCGATCATCTCCGCTACCGCCGCTACATCGACGCGTTTGTCGACGGTGAGCTCGACGGCGATTCGCGGAGTCTTGTGAGCGGTCACGTTGCCGTCTGCCCGATGTGCGGCCGGGACGCCGAACTGACGATCCATGTGAAGCACAGCCTGGCACGCCACCGCGGCTTCACCGAACGTGCCGTAGACCGCATGCGCCGCTGGGCTCGGCACGATTTCAGCTGAACAGTCGGCCCAGCAGGCCCGGCCGACCCCGCATCGCCACCCAGGTCCCCCACACTCCACCAACGATCGCCATCACGATCGATTCGAAGGCAGCCGGACGTGTACGCCAGATGGTTGGACCTTCCAGGTGATCCGTCAGGGTCAACGCGGCGGCGATCACCAGCACGAGCGTCGTCGACGCGGCGCCCGCGATGAGCGAAATCCGGGACCTATGCATCCGGGATCGCTGACGAGTGGCCAGCGGGGCGGATCCCGCAGCGATCAATGGCGCGAGGTGGTACGTGACCTCGAGGCGTCGTAACGCGAGCGCCACCCAGGCTGCCGTTGTCACCGCGGCAAACAGCATTGCGCGGCCGATCACGTGACGCGGCGAAGGTGCCTCAGCATCGCGCTGGGGCACCTCCGACACGATCGCGGGGTCGATCACCGTGTCAGCGACCAGCGAGCGCCGGCTCCCGCCCGAGAGCGGCTGTGGACGGTTCGAGGCCCATCTTGTCGTCAACCGAGATGCTGCCGGGTCCGAGGATCACCAGCGCGATCAGACCGGCGAGCATCGCCACGCCGCCTTCTGGGCGGCGACGAGATCCGACCTGACGGCGATTTCGTTCACCGGGGCCCCGCACCCGTCGCGTCCGAACGACGAACACGCGACGTTCCGGGTGACGATGACGCGGTCGGCATCGGGTGATCATGAGGGCGGAGCAGGCTGACGTCAACTTCGCCTTCGTCGCTCAGCCACGCCGAAGCGGAGGCCCGACCCTGATCGATCAGTTCCCGTGCATGCGAAAAGTCGGCGGGCCCGACCTTGATCGGGCACGGTGGCGGAACCACGCGCACATCGATGATGCTGCGGAAGTGATCGACGTCGTCGGCAAGGCGGTGCTGCACCAAAACAGCGAGTCCGTGCAACGCCATCCCCAACGCACCGACCGGCGGGCGGTCCAAGGAACACGACCATCCGGTCGGCAACACGTACACCGTGCTGGCACCTTCGGCGACGGCATGGGAGATGGCCGCGTTGTTCACGACACCGCCATCCATGTACGCGCGCCCGCCGATCATCACAGGGGCAAAGACACCAGGTATCGCTGCGCTGGCAAGGATTGCATCGATGACCGGACCCCGCGACAGTCGTACGTCGCGACCGGTCAGGACATCGGTGACGACGACATGCAGCGGCACGCCCGCATCTTCGAGCAGTTCGTAGGAGACATGCCGGCTGATGAGCTTGCGCAACTGCCGTTGATCGACCAGACCGGATCGGCGGCCCAAAAGGCCGAACAGGCCTGTTGGTCCGGACGGGAACACCTGCCCCCGCCGAATGGACACCCAGAGCGCTTCCAGATCGTCGAGGCGGGTGCAAGTTGGGTCACCTGCGATCCACGCTGCGTTGATCGCCCCGACGCTGGTCCCGACGACGATGTCCGGGCGGATTCCAGTGGCCTCGAGCGCCTGCAACATGCCAACCTGCACGGCACCGAGGGCTGCTCCTCCTGACAGTACGAACGCTGTGGTCATCACCAACTCCTCGTCACCCGGTGGTATCGGGAACCCGCTGAAGGCTCCACGACTTCCCGACCTGTCGCCCGAGTCAGTGCAAGCCACGCACACCGAAGAAGCCGATGAGCACGAGCGAAACACCGATGACGAGCGTGACCAGTGCGCGTTCGCGGCGAACGAGCCACACCGCCGCGATCGTCACCGCGAGGACACCGAGTGTCTGACCGATCACGCCGGCGTCTGTGGCGGGAAACAGCACATCGTGCATAGCGCGAAGGGATCAGGCGCTGGCCGCGACAGCGGTGTCGGGCCGGAACGCCGACCATGCGAACCAGAATGTGTCGACGTGCTCCACCGGCTCGAGCTGTCGGCCGACCAGCGGTCCGGCTACGGCCATCCCGAGAAGGTTCCATGTCGAGCCGGTCTGGTCATCGATGAAGCCGCCACCCGACGGCGTGAACGTCAACGCGTTCCCGTCGACGACGGGAACGAACACACCGGTGGCGCCGATGTCGTCGCCGTCGACGATGGCGCCTTCGTCCAACGCCGACGCCGTGCCCGGCACCCACCACACCGTCAGGTCCTGGCCATCTACGGTCGCGGGTACGACGCCCTGCTCGCGAAGCAACACGAGAGGTACAGCCAAGGCAGACCCCTCGAGTTCGATGCCGACCACGCGCGTCATGGCCGTGAACCGACCGTCGACCTCACCCTCGAACAGAAACGGCTGACTCGTGATGTCGTCGTAGCCGGGGTACGGGTTCGATCCGTAGTCGCGGTCGAAGCCGGTGTCACGACTCAGCACCAGACCCTCCGGGTGGGCGTCGCGCCACACACCCCAGGGAACCGTCGCCACCGGAAATGTCTCCAGTTCGGTGCCGGTGAGCATCCCGACGATCGCCTCACCGTTGAAGTGGCTCCACAGCGTCTCGGTCTGGCGGTCGTACATCACCAGAGCCGAGTTCCACAGCAGCCCCGACGTTCCGAAACTCATCACCCGACCATCGACGCGGCGGTCGTACGCGACCGCTGAGTTGCACAACGGGCAGTACGTCACCGCCACCGGAACGCCGCCAATGGTGTCGTTGACGATCTCGTGCCAGATGAGGATCTGCACCGGATACGCCCGCGCGTCGCCGCCGACGTCGACTGCCATCACCGGCTCGTTCTCGGCCAAGAAATCGACGCCAGCCACGGGTATGAACTTCGGGTCGTCGATAGGAGGGATCCCATCAGGTGGCGGACCACCAGACCGCAGCTCAGTGAGCGGCACCAACGGCTCCGGCAACCCATCCACGTCCCCACCACGAGCCGCCGTAAGACCCGACGGCGTGTCCTCCACCTCAGACTCCACGGCCTGTTCGACAATCACCTCTCCGGGCACCGACACCGCGGGAACAGACGAATCGCCTTCCACCGTGCTGATCGGCGGGCCAGCATCGACCGTTGTCGCGACCAAGGCCGACCCGTTCTCGCGGGCGGAGCACGCCGCCAGCATGAAGACGGCCGCCGTCATCGTTGCCAGCAAGCGACGGGAGGAGCACATGTTCAACCTCATGTCGATGAAACCCGCCTGATGCACTGCTGACTTCCCGAGCGCGACACGTCACCGGAATGCGGGTCGCACCTCACCGGGTTCCCACCCTGTGCGTGCCCAACCGGTAACCCCCAAGGCGCACGGCCAACCCACGGCTGCCGCCGCTGCCGCCACCCTCCCCGCAGGCAGCGGCGGCGCCGAAGGTTCCCACCCCCCACACAACCGACCGAGCATCGCAATGGAGACCTGAACCATGTTCGACGGCCCGTACGCACTCGCCATCGCCGCCGGCATGGCTGCCACGGTCAACCCGTGCGGCTTCGCGCTGCTTCCCGCCTACCTCTCCGCATTCCTGGGCAGCGAGCACCGCGCCGGCGGCGCCAACGCCGTCGCCCGCGCGTTGGCCGTGTCTGCCGCGCTCACCGCCGGCTTCGTCGTCGTGTTCGGCACCTTCGGGCTGATCATCACCCCGCTCGCGCTCTCGGTCGAAGACAAACTCCCATGGGTCACCGTCGTCATCGGCATCGGCATCGTCGCACTCGGCAACGCCCTCCTCGCCGGACGTCAACCCACCCTCAAGATCCCGAAACTGCAGCGCGGCGGCAGCGACGGAACCCTGCCCTCGATGTTCCTGTTCGGCATCTCCTACGCCACCGCTTCACTGTCATGCACAATCGGACCGTTCCTCGCGATCACCACCACCACGTTCCGGTCCTCCAGCTTGATCGCCGGCAGCGCAGTGTTCCTCGCCTACGCACTCGGCATGGGCATCGTCATCGGCATCCTCACCGTCGCCCTTTCTCTCGCCAAAGCCACCGTCGTCCAACGCTTCCGAAACGCGCTCCCCAAGATCAACAGGATCGCCGGTGGCCTCATCGTGATTGCCGGCCTCTACGTCGCCTACTACGGCTGGTACGAGATCAGGGTCTTCAACGGCG
>JANOTN010000238.1:0-1956 GCA_031416375.1 Ilumatobacteraceae bacterium | reverse complement strand
ACGAGGAGGTGCGCCTGATGGCGGCTTCGATGGCGAGCGGGCAACAGGGCGAGATCGTCGAGATGAACCAGCAGATCGACTGATCACGTTGAATCGTCGGCCCGTTTCCGCTCTCACTTCCGCCGCCATTGCGCTCGTCGGACTACTCGCCGGATGCGGGTTCGACGCTGGGGTGATCACGGTCGAGGCGAACCAGACGCCCGATCAGGTTGCCGACGGCAGTGTCGCCAGACAAGTGCCTGCCGGCACCCAGCCGGACACGCCCGACGACACCGAATCGACGGCACCCGTCACCACGCTTCCTGAAGTCACGGAGCCGACCCTGCCCCCGCTGGCCGAGCCGGAGCTATTGGTCGACTTTCCGATCGGTGACGTGGTCGATATCGGCAACGAGAAACCGGAGCGCAACTACGACGCCTTTGTTGCCGTCGCCGTGTCTGACATCCAACGTTGGTGGGCTGAGTTCTACCCGGATGTGTATGGGGAACCGTTTGTACCGCTCAAGGGCGGGATCTACGCCGGGTATCCGGAACGCTCCAGCGATCTTCCCGGATGTGGCGAGAGCAGAACTCGGTACGAAGACCTGGCGCTGTACGTCGCCTTCTATTGCGAGATCGGCGACTTCATGATCTACGACGACGGCGACGAAAGTCTGCTCAAGTCACTCACCGACGAGTTCGGCCCAGCAGTGATGGGGATCGTTCTAGCGCACGAGTACGGGCACGCGATCCAGGCCCGCATCGGTGCCCTCGACCGACTGCTGGCAACGATCTACACCGAGCAGCAGGCGGATTGTTTCGCCGGTGCCTGGACCGGCCAGGCGTACCGCCGCGAATCGCCGATGCTGCGGCTTGGCGATGCCGACGTGCGCGCCGGGCTGATCGCCATGCTCAGCGTTCGAGACCCGGTAGGCACCGACCAGTTCGTCGCCGGCGGCCACGGCTCCGCCTTCGATCGCGTCGGTGCCTTCCAAGAGGGTTTTGTCTCCGGCCCGGCCCGCTGCGCCGAACTGCTCGATAACCCGTTAAGCCTGATGCCGAATGCCTTTCAGCCGGCCTCCGCCGACGAGTTCTTCGGCGGTAACGCTCCATACGACTGCTCGGAACTCGAGGGAACAGGTGTCAGCCAGGAGTTCATCGACCAGTGTGTTCCTGCCCCCGAGTTCCTGGCAAGCGATCTCGATCACTTCTGGAAAACCGCGCTCGGAGACGAATTTCCGACGCTCACGCCGAAGCCGGTGAGTTCAATCGATTCAGACATCTGCGTTGACCGACTCGATCTGGCACGCGATGTTGTGCTTTGCGAATCGCAAAACACCGTCATCTACGACGAACCCGCTGTGCTCAGCCTGTACCGGGACTACGGTGATTTTACGCTCGGATACTTCTACGGGATCGCGTGGGGAGAACGCGCCCAACAGGAGATCGGTAGCCCACTCTCCGGGGAACCGCGGGCGCTTCTGAACGATTGTTTCACTGGTGCCTGGGTACGCGATATCACACCGGATCAACTGGGTAACACGCGGCGCCAAGGAGACCACGATGGCGACGGAACCGATGACACGATCAGCAGCTCACCAGGCGATCTCGATGAGGCGATCCGGATGGCGGTGCTCGTCGGCGACCCCGGCGCCAACGACAACATCGTCGGGAGCCCTTTCGAGAAGATCGAAAGCTTCCGGGTCGGCGTCCTGGGCGGTCTCGACGCCTGCAATGCCAGGATCCCTGGCTAACCCGATTACGGGGCGTCGACCGGAACGACCGTCGTCGTTGCCGGCGCAACGGTGGTCGTCGTGCTCGTCGACGTGGCTGAAGGTGTTGTCGTCACCGGGGCCTGAGTCACAACCGGTGCGATGGTGGTCGTCGTCGTCGTCGATGTCGTGGTCGTCGCGTTCGGGTCAGGCGCGTCGAACGATGGCAGACGATCGTTCTTCGTCTGATCCTCAGGCTCTTTCTT
>JANOTN010000237.1:0-4742 GCA_031416375.1 Ilumatobacteraceae bacterium | reverse complement strand
GCCGCCGGGGTATGGGTTGCCGCCGGGGTATGGGTTGCCGCCGGGGTATGGGTTGCCGCCGGGGTATGGGTTGCCGCCGGGGTATGGGTTGCCGCCGGGGTATGGGATGCCGCCGGGGTATGGGTTGCCGCCGGGGTGAGCGAAGAACACATGATTCGGGCCGGCTACGAAGCCGGCACCTCGCAGTTCGTGGGCGGTAGCAATCGGATCTGGAATGCCACGCACGACTACCAAGTCTCGAGGGGACTGATCGAGTGCCTCGCGCGAGGATTTCTCGTTGCGAGAGGCAGAAATTTCTTCGACTTGAAGTTTCGGTTTGCCGCGCTCGGACAGTCGCTCGACCAGTCTCGCGACTGCACGGCGTTCTGTAATCACCTCATTGGGCCGGTAGGAGAACGTGTGGCCCCCGCGATCGGTGCGAAACTGCACGCGTGTATCCCAAGGGTCAACTGGTTGTGCGCTCATCGTCCTCGTCCTCGTCTCGTTCGTGTTTGTGCCACCTAGAGAATGGCACGCGCGAGACGTGAACTCTGTCGATTATTCGTTTGCCGAACATCTCGCATACCTGGTGCAGCGCAATCCGCTTGCTGCTCTTGAGCAAGCGCGGGTCTGGGTCGCCGACCACCGAGACGACGCGAGGGTCGAGTCGTCGGGTTGGTCAGCGATTGGGCGAGCGCTTTTGGACGTCGGTCGCATTGACGCCGCAAAGGACGCAGCCCGTAGGGCCCTGAGTGCTAGTGATCGCGTCGGAGATCGGGCACTCACACTGGCCGTCGTAATGAGCGGGGTCGCGATCCTTGCGGATGGAGGCTCAGTCGACGAGGCATTGGTTGCACTCGATCGCGTATCGGTTGGTCTGACGGATTCCGAGATGGGTCGCGTGGAGGTGCAGCGCGCGTACGTACTACACCATGCTGGTCTGCTGATTGAAGCGCTCGGTTGTCTAGATCGAGCCGAGCGCCTTTTCGACGTGAATGCCAACGCGCAGGACCGAATTAAGCTCCGCCAGAACCGGGGGTTGGTGCTACTTCAGCTAGGTCGGCTCGACGCTGCGGAAACCGATTTCCGTACGTCCGGTCAAGATGCAGTTGCACTCGGTCTCACGGCGGCCAACGCTCTCAGCGCGGCAAACCTCGGAGTTCTCTTCGGCAGGGCTCGCCGGATTGCCGAGTCGATGCGACAATTCGCGATCGCTGCGTCGCTGTACGCCGAGGCTGGCGAGCCGTCGCGAATGATCGCGATTCTGGAGATTGATCGATCCGAAGTCTTGATGCACGCCGGGCTCGCCGCCGAATCAGTCAAATCTGCTCGCCGTGCGCTGGTGTTGGCGGAACGCACCGGTAATCAAGTGGTGATTGGGGATGGCCAGATGCTGATAGCGCGAACCGAACTCGCCGCTGGCAATTTCAGCGCAGCGTCGCGCGCCGCGGACGTCGCCGCTGACAGCTATCGGCAGTCCGGCCGCGAACGTATGGTCGCCCACGCCCGCTCAGTTGGAGTTCACGCAGCGCTGCACAACGCGGTCCAGCCGGAGAGCGGACGAGGGGCGCTCCTACGAGCGGCTCAACTGATCGAGAATCTCCTGAGCACGGGTTGGGAACAGCTTGCTGATGATCTTCGGGTGGCCCGAGTGCGGGCCGGTCACCGCCTGAAGCTGCTCGACGAGATTGCCGCTGATCTCGCGTATCTCCGACTTGGCGCGTTTAGCGGTCAACGTGATGCGGCGTTGGCCGGGTGGTATGTGGAGGCCCTGTGTCGTGCGCTTGCCGACGACTCGATTGGAGCACTTGACGCCTGTCGGTCGGGGCTTGATTTGCTGGATGAAATTGTCGCCGAGGCTCCTACGTTGGAGCGGCGGTCGGCGGCTATGCGATTAGGGGAAGACCTATCGCAACTGGCGATTGATCTGGCCGTTGAACACCGCAATGCCGAGATCGTGTTTGCTGCTGCCGAGGGGACGCGGGCGCGGGCGCTGCATGACGAATTGGTCGAGGCAGAACGACACAAGCCGCTGAGCGCGGAAGCGGCCGACCAGCTGCGCCGAGAGCTCTCGGTTCGGCTTGGCAACCGGGTGTTGGTCGAATGGGTGCTCTCCGGCTCGCGCACCTGGGCCGTCGTCGTCGATCAATCGGGTAGTCGGCTCGTTGATGTCGGCGACACGCGAGCCATTCTGCGGGCGCGCGATCGGGTATTGGTTTGGCTGGATCGCGCCTCGGCCGAGCCAGATGGTTCTAGCCGCAACGCGATACATGGCGTTGCTCTACTCGATGACTTGGTGATCTCGCCACTCAATCTGCCATCGGATTCCGAGGTCGTGCTGGTGCCGGTAGGTGGGTTGCACGGGATTCCTTGGTCTGGCTTGCCAAGCCTCGCGCACCGATCAGTGACGCTCGCACCAAACGCACAACTCTGGCTTGAATCGGATCGGCGCGCCGGTGGCTCTGGTCGGACTGTCGGACTAATCGTCGGCCCTGGTGTGGAGAGCGCAAACATCGAGCGTGGAGCAGTGGAGCGCAATCATCCTGGAGCCACAATTGCTTCGGGCGCGGGGGCAACCGCCCAGTCCGTCTGCTCGATGTTCGCCGGGCTCGACCTGGTCCACGTCGCGGCTCATGGCGTGTTCCGTTCGGATCACCCGCTGATGTCCACGATTATGCTGCACGACGGCGAGATGACGCTGTACGACACCGTTCCGGATCGCGTGCGGTCGCGTCTCATCGTGTTGTCGAGTTGCGAGGGCGGCGCACAGGGAACCGCAGACGGGTCCGAGGTGCTGGGTCTTGCGTCAGTCATGCTCGCTCGCGGTGCAGCCGCCGTGCTTGCCCCGCTCACGGTCGTACGTGATCTCGAATGCGCCGACTTCGTAGCCGAGGTTCACGGCGAACTGGCGGCGGGCGTGCCGTTCGGACAGGCCGTGAGCGCTGTTCGACAGCGTTGGCTCGCCGATGACGACCTCAGCCGCTGGGCAGTCGCATCATCATTCACCTGTTTCGGCTCGGGAGCGGTCACCATCGCCCGTGAATGAGGCCCAGGCAACCGAAGCGGCCGTTGATTTCTGGTGGCGCGATCTTGTGCTGCCGCGGCGTGATCGCGCCAGCAGAACCGTGGTCAGGTTGTGTGGTGGCGCGATCTTGTGCTGCCGCGGCGTGATCGCGCCAGCAGAACCGGGAGGTACGATTTGACGATGTCCCCGCCCGAAGCGACCTCGTGGCTTGTCTCCGCCGACTATGACGTCGACGCCTTCAGGCAACTAGTGACCAGAACAACACGACCCTCCGATGTGCCGCACGCGTCCAGCGTGGTGAGCAAGGTTCCGATCTACGACGGTGCCAGTCTCCACGACATCGCCCGCAACCCCGCAGACCGGCGTGCGCTGCTGGGCGAATGGGCATCGGTGCTCGGGAACGGGCCTGGCGTGCTGGCTGTCACCGGTGCATTGACCGAAGCCAACCGACTCGCCGATGCCACCGCGATCTTCCAAGAGATGATCGCCGAACAACACGCTGCCGGGAAGCCCGTTGGTGACCATTTCGCCAAACCGGGGTCGAACGATCGGATTTGGAACTCACACGAGAAGCTCGCCAAGCGGGCCGCCGATGTGTTCGCCGCCTACTACTCCGCAGACGCAATCGCGCTCGGCTGCGAAGCATGGCTTGGCCCGCACTATCAGATCAGCGCCCAGATCAATCGGGTCAACCCCGGTGGATCTGCGCAATCACCGCACCGCGACTATCACGTCGGTTTCTATATGCCAGATGAGATGGACCGCTTCCCCCGGCACGTTCATCTCATCTCGCCGATGCTCACATTGCAGGGTGCGGTTGCGCACACGGACATGCCGGTCGAGTCAGGCCCGACGATGGTGTTGCCGTACTCACAGCTGTGTCACGCAGGATTCATTGCTGCTCTTCGCGACGATTTCCGCGAGGTCTTCTACGAACACAAGGTCCAGCTACCGCTCGTCGCTGGCGACATGGTGTTCTTCAACCCTGCGGTCATGCACGGTGCCGGGGCGAACCACACCACCGACTTCCAGCGCATCGCCAACTTGCTGCAAGTCTCGTCAGCGTTCGGTCGCACGATGGAGACGATGAACCCCGACCTCACCTCGTTGGCCGTGTATCCGTATCTGCTGACTATCGACGACGAATGCACCCGCGACAATCTGATCGCGGCCGCAGCTTCGGGGTACGCCTTCCCGACCAACCTCGACTACGACCCGCCAATCGGCGGACTCGCCCCCGCCAGCCAGGCCGATGACCTGCGAACAGCGGTAGCAGAGCGTTGGCCGATCCAGCGGCTACGAGACGCGTTCGATCAGCGCACGGCTCGTCGTAGATCGCTCGACGACTGACGCGACGTGCCAGTTTCTCAGTCGAGTGGAAGGCCGCGGCGGGTGCCGAGCAGCATCACGCCACCGAGCAACACGAGCACGCTGCCGAGCAGTACCAGCGGTTGACTGCTGCCGCTGCCGGTCTTGGGTAGTTCCACGATGAGGGGATCCGGACGGTCGCTGGCGGCAAGCAATGTGGTGGTCGGGCCGCCACTTGCCGCCAAGGTCGTCGTGGTCGTTGCGGCTTCTGTCGTCGGTGTTGGCACGGTGGTGGTGGGGCCGCCACCTGCTGCCAGCGTGGTGGTGGGTGCCAGCGTGGTGGTGGGTGCCAGCGTGGTGGTGGGTGCCAGCGTGGTGGTGGGTGCCAGCGTGGTGGTGGGTGCCAGCGTGGTGGTGGGTGCCAGCGTGG
>JANOTN010000236.1:0-2931 GCA_031416375.1 Ilumatobacteraceae bacterium | reverse complement strand
AATATATGCAGCCAATATGTGCAGCGAGGAGAATGCCAGATGAAGGGCTTCATGCGTCAGCGAGGCGAGTCGTGGGAACTGCGTGTGTTTCTCGGGAACGACCCAGTCAGCGGCAAGCAGCGCTATGCCACTCGATCGGTTCGAGGTGGCAAACGTGAGGCGCAGCGAGTGCTCGCCGAGATGGTGACCGAAGCCGAGCGTGGCCTGTCGACACGGTCGACGGCGACGGTCGGGGAACTGATCGAGGCGTGGTTCGAGTTCGCCACACCGGACTTCTCGCCGAAGACGGTGAAGGAGACGCGTGGCTACATCGACCGTTCGCTGATGCCGACGCTGGGCGCACGGCCATTGGCTCGGCTGAAGCCCGCCGAACTCGACGCGTTCTATCGCAAGCTCCAAGTGTCGGGCGGCTCGGGTGGCCGTCCGTTGGCCCCTGCAACGGTGCGACGTATCCACGGCATCCTGCGACGTGCGCTCGGCCAGGGTCTCAAGTGGGGCTGGATCGGCGTCAACCCAGCAGCAGCGACGACGCCTCCGCGTGTTCCCGTGTCGGAAATCAAACCGCCGGATCGAGCGGACTTGGCGCGGGTGTTGCGCCGGGCAGGAGAGGAGTCGCCCGACTTGGCCTGCTTCCTCATGCTCGCCGCGGCGACAGGCGCCCGACGTTCGGAGCTGGTCGCGTTGCGCTGGACGGACATCGACATCGCGAACGCCACGGTTTCGATCGCCCGAGGTGTCGTGTTCGGTCCGAACGGATTGGTCGAGAAGGACACCAAGACTCATTCGGCGAGACGGGTGTCGCTCGATTCCAGGACGACACAGATCGTCACGGATCATCACCAGCGGATGAAGGACCGTGCCGCCATGTGCCGCACGGTGTTGCCCGGTGATGCTTTCGTGTTCAGCAACGCCGCCGACGGCAGCGGGCCGTGGTTCCCCGATTCGGTCTCGCGCTCGTTCAAGCGCCTGTGCGACATCGAAGGCATGCCCGGCGTCAGGCTTCACGACCTCCGCCACTTCGTCGCCACCCAACTCCTCAGTGCGGGAGTCGACGTCCGCACCGTCGCCGGCAGGTTGGGCCACCGGAACGCGTCGACGACGCTGAACGTCTACGCCCATTTCCTCGAACAATCCGACCGAGAGGCAGCAGACATCATCGGCAACGTCCTCGCCCTTGAAGACGACGACCGGAAGGTCCAATGAGCGCCGTCGACACCTGAGCCACGCGGAGAGCCGCACGGGACATCGATCAGCGTCGAGACGATTCAGAACGACCTTGACACTGCACCGCTACCACAACCATGATCAAGCGGCCGTGTCGCGGTTCCGCGTTCTAAGGATTGCCCAGGCCTAGCGAAGGGAAAGCAGTGGACGAACAGATTGTCGGACTCTCCATCCGCTTGGGCGAGGCTGCGGCTCGAAACACCGCAGCTGGCGTCGCAGACAGGGTGAATGCTCTACGGGCCCGGAAAGACGCTCGGGAAACGGTGAGTCAACTGGAGGAGATCGTCAACGACCTGATCGCCGACAAGATTGAACTGCTTGGGATCGCTCAAGCCTTCGAACAAGACCTCGTTGCGCAACGGATCACCCCGGAGCAAGCGGCGGCGCTTGTCGACGCCGTCGTCCCGACCCTGAAGCTGATGGCGGAGGCCGGCGGCTCACAAGGACCGAGCTCGATCGAGCCCCTCCTGACACTCCTCACGCCAGACATGATCGGGGCACTGCAGCTTCTGGGCTTCAACTTTCGTAAGGCGCTCGGCGAGCCATTGACTCAACTGCTCGCCGATTTCCTGCTCTCGAAAGGCAACCGAGCTGCGCCCTCGTCCCGGCCGCAGCAACGTAAGTGACGGTGCGACTGACGACGCGGCACGCAACGCCGGCTCGGGAGCGAGCTTCGGGCCTGGCAGCATTGCAGCGTGGAGTGCTTGTTCTGCCATGGCCGATCAGCGGCTGCGATGTCGAAGGAGCACCTGCTGTCGCGGCCGATCTGCGATGTGCTCGGCATGGACCGCGCGACGACCACGCTGGGCCGGTTCGACGCAGCCCAGAACACAGTCACATCGGCCGCCGCACTCGAGCAGGCATCGGTCAGAACGGTCTGTACGACGTGCAACAACGGGTGGATGAACGACCTCGAACACGCTGCCGCTGACGTGCTATCTCGCTGGCCCAACGGTCAACCGCTGTCCGATGCCGATTCGCTCGCCCTGCGACGATGGCTCACCAAGACCCACCTCGTTCTGTGCATGATCGAAGGAGGCGCGCGCAACTTCTTCAACGACCCGGTGAACAGCGTTCTGATCAACGCCACGGCCGCTAAGGCGCTCGCCAACGACGACCACGCCCGCCTCGACGCGCTCGCGTTTGCCGCAGCCCGTGTCGTCGACCGAACTGTGCTGTACGCGTTCGGGACACCGACGATTAAATCGCCCGGGCAGACGAAGTTCAACAACACCGTCGCGACCGCTTCGGTGCTGTTCCTCGGGAACGTGCAGATGTGGACGATCGACTGTGCGTTGCCGATGTACGAACCGGGCGGGATCACCCCGCCGGCGTTCACGACGACGATTGCCTCTGGCGTCGGGGTGAACGACCTCGCGGTCGGACCATCGTATGCAGATGTCACTGACGCCGTCGTCGACCTGACTCCGCTCACACCGGAGTTCGTCGCCGGACTGTTCAAAGCCGCCACGATCGCCGGCAGCGAGCGTGGCGAAGGCACCTGATCTCGACCTAGTGTGGACGGTGGCATGCTGGTAGCACCGGGAACGACCCACGGTGCGACAGGGTTCGAATGCGGGAGGCCATGAGTCAACAGTCGACGACCTCGATCTCGTATCCGGTCGCAGACCTGGGTGGTGCGCTCGTCCACGTTCCGCATGGACGCCTGACCACGTGGTCGCGCCGACGAGTAAGTATTTGAGTTCG
>JANOTN010000235.1:0-8631 GCA_031416375.1 Ilumatobacteraceae bacterium | reverse complement strand
GTTGTTGGCGCAGTGGCTTCTGGCGTCGGAAGCGCTCCGCCAATCGTTCCGTCCGCCGCGATGCTCACGTCGTGATCGGTATCGACGTACGTCGGCGTGGCAAACTCAAGCGGACGATCGGTGTCGACTTGTGCTCGAATCGCGACAATCTCGTCGTGAATCAGCGCGATCGGTGTTGGAGGAGTGCCCTCACGCGCCGCCTCGGTCCGCTTCGAACGCAAACGGGTATGGCGAAGATCGCGCTCCAACTCGTGCCGTTGATCCGTGAGTTCAGGCATCTGTTCCGCTTCAGCGGCCCTGCGAGCGTCGCGTTCGTCTCCGGTCACGGCCCCACCAAACAAGTCGCCGAACAACGACGCACCAAACATCAGACTGATCGCTTGGCGCTCGGTGGGTTCACGATGTTGCCAGTCGAACTGTGACTCCTCGGCGCTGCCACCGCCACCGGTTCCAGGACGGCGACCAGCACCAGCACCATGACTGGCGTGACCCATGCCGGCGGCGGCTGCGTGGCTACCGACACGACGCACGGCAGCCGACGGCCGGGACGTCGCACGGCTGGCCGGAGTCGTAGAAGCTGCGCCGGCTCCCGGTGTCGCCGGCGTGGCGGGTTCCGGGGCGGCAGGCAGCACATCGGGATACGGCGTGATCCCTGCGGGCGGGCCGAACTCATAGGGCATCTCGTCGTCAAGTAGCCCTCGCAGGTGGACCCTGTCAGCCCGCGTGAGCTCCGGCACATCCGTGACCCCTTCACGGATCGATTGAACACGGACCTCGCGTTCGGCGTCCTCGACCAGCTCCCGATATCGGTGATCCCTGAGCGGTTGCAGCGTATCCAGCGCAGCGTTTTGCTCGAACGCCTGTGACCAGGCCTGTTCACCACTGTGCTGTTCCCGGCCGATTCTGCTCTCGGAGTCGAACTCCCTCCCGAACATCGCTCCGAGCATTCCGCCGGTCGTCGCTCCAGCCTGCTCGTCAGGGTTTCGTCGCTGCCAGGCATACGGATCCTCGTCGTGGGCGAGACGTTGCACCCCGGCGACAATCTCTGGAACCGTCGAACTGGTGCGGAGGAACGACGGGCGCACACCGCGCGACGTGTGGTGTGGCGACACCTGGTGTTGGACTGCCTGCGCCTGGGCTTCCAACTCGCGGCCCTCGGGAGAATCCTCGGCAGGCGGCGACGTTCCCAACGCCCGCTGCTGGGCGACATGAGTCAACTCGTGGGCGACCACCGCCCGATTTGACGGTAAGTCGATATCTCCCAGTTCCGCCGGCAGATGCACCGTCGCCCGCTCGGTGAAGGCAATCGCCCCCATCGCTGCCGCCCGCTCGGCAAGGCCTGGCGACCGATCAATGATCGCATCACCGACACTGACCCCGGTCACCCGCTGGACGAGGTCGACGATGTCGCGCGGCGGCGATTCGCGTCGCGGACCGGCAGATGGCAGGTATCGCACGAGTGGTTTCAGCACCTCATCCTCGGCTCGCTCAGTGTCGTCCGCATCCTCCGATTTGTTCGATCCGACTGCCTGCTCATACGAACCGTGTTGGCCAACCAGCCGCATTCGCTGCGGTGAGCCAGCCTCGGAGAAGCCGGTCTTGGCACTCCACGAGATCGGCGCGAACTGTTCAGCAGTCGTTGTCCTCGCCGGAGGAGGCAAGAAGTCGATAACGACTTCGCCCGTGATCAACGACGTGTCCGGCTTGGCGAGCGAGATCGTCTTGGCGTGACGATGAATTGCCTCCGGCAACGCCGGAGCAGCGGCGACAGGGGGAACTTCGGATTCCGGGGTGGTCGGGATCGTGGTCGGGATCGTGGTCAGGATCGTGGTCTGGTTGGTGGCGACCGTTTCGATTCTGGCGACGTCAAGCAGAATCCCCGACGGAGCTCGAGTTGGTTTCCCGGCGGGGTGCTGAAGCGTGGCTGCCATCGTTTGCGCTCCGGCAACGCCGCGACCGAACTGCTCTCCGTCGAACGTCAGCGGCGGTTCAGTGAGAATCGTCGGCGGTGTTCGTTCGAGATGCGCCCAATCAGTTCGCGGACGCGACGGTGGAGGACCAGCGTGTGGTCGCGTCGGTAGACGCGTGGGACGCTCAGTAGGCGGGACGGTGCTACTTGGCGTCGGCGGACGTGGAGCAGATGAACGGCGGAACGGCCAAGGCATGCAGGTACGCCCTCACTCGGAGACCAGTTGGTTGATCTTGCCGATCTCGTCGATCAGGCGCGACCGGACGGGATGTTCAAGGTCGAGGATCGCGTCGAACGACCAATGTAGGTAATACGCCACGTACGCGACCTCTTCAAACAACCGGGCGGGCGCGTACGTCACGATTCCCCCGAGGCATCGCCGGCGATGTCCACCGTAAACTCCGTCTCGCAGTGCGGGCAGGTAACTGCCGCTTGGGAATGACCATCCTGGTTGATCCGTCGATACAGATCCTGCAAAAACGCAAGGTCAGATGCGAACAGACTTTCGACGACGAACGTATCGACCTCTGGCAACGTGCCCAGTTTCGTGATCGTTCGGGTCAGCAAGATCACGGTGAGGTAGGACGGATTCTCGCGAACACGCGGGTCGGACTGAGGGTAGATCTCGTCGCGCGCCCTGGCGATTCGCATCGTGCCAGTGCGGTGCAGCGCACCGGCACCGTCGATGAATCCACGGGGCAAGACGAACTCAAACTCGGTCTGGAGACCACCAGCTGCCGTGGGCTGGGGAGCGGCAATGGTGGCTGTCATCACAGAACTCGCTGAATGGTCTCGAAGGTGAGACTCCACTCCTGTTGCATGACCTCGTTACCGCCGGCTCTCAGCGGACTGAGCACACACTTCATGGGCCAGGCGTTTTCGAGGTAGAAGCGAGCGACCGGCTTGTTCTCGGCGTCATACATCACGAGCGAGCAACTCTTGCGAGCTTGCTCCATCATCCCGGCTTGGGCGGCTTCGAGCCACGAGTTCATCTCGAGGTTGGTGCCCATCGCCATCTTAAATTTGACCTCGCCTTTCGGGCGGGTGACACCTGGGATCTTCGAGACGCGCACCCCCTCGTCGGTCGACTCGAGATGCTCGATTACGTCGACCTCGGTCGAGATGCCTTGCAGTTCGGAGAAACTAGCGATTTGGACGCCGTCGATGCTGATGCCGAACCGGTTTGCTGCGACCGGTGAATCGTTGGCCATGGCTGGGGTTTCCTTTCAAATAGATCGATGTTTCAAATAGCGACGAGTTCGCCGCAAATCACTCCTCGAGGCCGGCGCCGCCGTTGAACTGGCTGATCCGGAACACCACGAACTCGGCCGGCTTGACCGGCGCGATTCCAATTTCGACCGTGAGGATTCCGGCGTCGCGGTTCTCCGGTGGGTTGTTCTCGGCGTCGCACTTGACGAAGAATGCTTCCGCCTGTGTGCGTCCGAACAACGCTCCGTCGCGCCATACACGTCGCAGGAACATCGTGACGGTGCGCGTCACCGAGTCCCACAACTTCGGATCGTTCGGTTCGAACACAACCCAGTTGGTTCCTCCGAGGATCGAAGACTCGACGAAATTGAACAGTCGGCGGATGTTGAGGTACCGCCATTCGGGATCGCTCGACAGTGTGCGTGCGCCCCACACCCGAATCCCTTGGCCAGGGAAGGACCGGATGCAGTTGATCCCATCAGGATTCAGCTGGTCGTGTTCGCCCTTGGTGATGTTCAGTTCGAGCGCCATCACGCCGCGAACGACTTCGTTGGCTGGTGCCTTGTGGACACCGCGAGTGTCGTCGTTGCGTGCCCACACGCCGGCGATCGAACCGCTCGGCGGCACGAAGATTCCCTTGCCCTGAACCGGGTCCATGATCTTGAGCCATGGCCAATACATCGTCGCGTATTTCGAGTCGTAACCGGTGATCTCGTTGCGCCACGCCTTGACCTGCTGCGCATTCAGCGTCGGCGGTGTATCGAGGATCGCCACTCGGTTGGCCATCAGCTCGCAGTGGGCAATCATCGCCAACTGGACCGCCTTGACGCCGTCCAGATCAATCACGCCGCGCTGAAAAGCGATCATCAGGTCTGGCACCAGCAACATCGTCACGTTCTCGACCGCTTCGAGACCGGCGAATCCGGTCCGTTCGGAGGCATCGCCGATGTAGTCGGTAGCACCGACCTCGACACGCATCGGTACCGAGCCGCCGGCCAAGGAGATCGTTCCTCTCGCCGGCATGATGGCAGCACCGCGGGTTTCTTGAATCGTGATCAGTTGCGACTCGGCGCGAACCTTGGTGACGACGTTGTTCGGCCCTTTCGACAGTGTGACGTTGTCGAACGTCTCATCCGGCTTGCCTGGTGCACGCACGATCAGTTTGAAGGTGTCGTCGGAGGGCTCTGAGGCATCGGCGACTTCGACGGTGATCCTGTCTCCGGCCGAGCCACCCTCGACGGCCTTGACCGTAAACGGCACCCTGTCACCCTCGGTCGGTGCCAGTTCGGCGGTCGCCGACGGCAGTTCCGGCTGTGAGCTGTCGTCGCCGTCAGCGCCGATCCGAACCACGTAGGCGGCACCACCGCCGTTCAGAAAATAGGCGTAGACAGCATGAGCGAGGTACGACCCGTCCATAAACGTTCCGAAGTTGTTGGCAAACTGCGTCCAGTTCGTTACCAGAATCGGTTCGTTGGCTGGGCCTTGCTCGGCAAAACCGACAAACGCAGCAACGGCGGTGCCGACTCCTTCGATCGGCTTCGACCCAGATGACACCTCTTCCATGTAGACACCAGGTGACAGATATGTCGGCACGTTCGGCCCCTCTCGTAGAGCTCGGATAGCGAGAACTTGAGCGACGAAGCGGTTGCCGCGTCACAGGTTCATCCTGAACCACATTGGATTGCCCGTCCGGAAGCATCCGGACCGCTAACAGGGCAACCCAGAGTGCCCGAATGGACCGCCAACACAGACCTGGAGCTGCTCCGACAAAGGTGCCAAGCTCGACGTCATGATCGAGCACGCCGACGCTGCCCTCGAATCCTGGTTGACCGCATTGCGGCCACCCGTCGACGTGTCGTTCGAACGGCTTGAGCCAGGATCAGGCGGGAAGCAGAAACTCCCGCAGGTGTCGCTGCTGCTCCATGGTGTCAGAGAGCAGAACGACAAACGTGACAACCAGGTGCGCGATGTACGCGACGGCGAAGGGCGGGTGATCGAGCGACAACGTTCGACCCGTTTCTTCGAACTCGACTATTTGTGTACCGTCAGCGGGGATCATCGAGACGC
This sequence comes from Ilumatobacteraceae bacterium, assembly GCA_031416375.1. Lineage (GTDB taxonomy): Bacteria > Actinomycetota > Acidimicrobiia > Acidimicrobiales > Ilumatobacteraceae > Ilumatobacter. The sequence goes on along the minus strand of JANOTN010000235.1, from coordinate 3,386 downwards.
TCACCGGGCCCTCGGGGCGTTGATCCAAATGCTCGTCGACCACGACGTCGTACCGGCCAGTCACGTACCCGGCGAACTCGCCGATTTGGGGTATCCGATCGACGTTCATCTGGTTGCAACCACGGGTTTCGACGTCGCCCGTGCGTCGGCAACCACAACGGGAGCTGCCCTCGTGATTCGGCTCGTGCTCCCCGTCCGCCCGACCGCGGAACGCGAAATCGCTCCGCCAGCCGTCGAGTTACACCTCGACATGACACCACCACCGGCCCGCCGCGGCGCGACGGTGATCGACGTATCGTCAACCCCCACGCCAGGCGACCAAGATCCGGACCGGAAGTGGACGACCGTTCGTCGACGCGAGTTGATCGCCGCACCAACGTCCGGGGAAGGTGGTTGAGATGGGCATCGCGGTTGGTTCCGGTGCTTCGCTGACATGCTCGTTCGGTGTCGCTCCCGGCACGTTGACGGTGCTTCCGTCGGGGCGAGTTAACGCCGACGGCGTACCAATGGCAACGATTATGGACCACAAGCCGAATGTCAACATCGCCCCATTCGGGATGTGTACGACCTTGTCGAACCCTCAGGTGGCGTCAGCAACATCAGCGGCTCAAGGCGTGCTGACGCCGCAACCGTGCGTTCCAGTCACCTCGACACCGTGGGCACCCGGCTCGCCGATGGTGTCGATCGGCGGCCAACCGGCGCTCAGCAACTCGTCGACCTGTAACTGTATGTGGGGTGGGGTGATAACGATCACGAACCCCGGCGCGACAACGATCCAGGTGCCTTGAACGAGTTCAGATCACACCGGTACGCATCGCAAACGCTACGGCGTGTGACCGATTGCGGAGATGCAACCGGCTCGTCACGTCGTGAATCACGTTCTTGATCGTGCGTTCCGAATACGCCAGCGTGTCGGCGATCTCGGACGTGTCGTAACCCTCGGCAAGCAGCCGGAGCACTTCGATTTCACGCCGGGTGAAACCGTTCGGGCTGATTCCTTTGGGCGCCAGAACACGTTGCTGGAGACGACTCATCTGCTCCAGCAGCCGACCAAGCAAGTCGGGTGCCATCTGACCGTCGCCCCGTGATGCGGCGACGACCGCTGAACTCAGACGCTCAGGTGTCGCTTCGGTGCGCCGCAGCAACCCACTGACCCCGAGCTCGACAGCGCGCATCAGCGCACCGTCATCGATGTGGCTACACACGACGACGACATGCTCGTGACCAGTTCGACGCAAGTTGCGGATCCGACATTCCGAGGCCTCATCGAGTTCCTCAACGACGACGACGGTCACATCGACCGCACCTTCGTTGGCTGCCTCGACCACGTATACCTCGGGGCGGCCACGCATCTGCGTAGCAACCCCGGCCTCGGTAATCGGATCATCGCCACACACATACACAGACAGACGAGTGCTCATCTTCGAATTCTCCTCTCGTAGAACTCGGTCGACGTTGCTCCGCGGCAACGCTCACCCCACAGAGTGATCCAGTCGACGGGCTGATACAAGGGCGAGGCCAAATTCGGCTCAAGTTTGAGCGCGATTTCGCGCAAATTTTCCCTTTCGGGCGCTCCTGGGCGCGCACTGGGGAACTTCGGCGTGCACGTCTGCCCATGTTCATCGCCCGCCATCCGTGTTTCGGTAGACATCATGGGTACCTCTGTCTCACTCCAGCAGTCCGCGTTAGCAGTTCAACCGGGTTCATCAGTATCAACTGAACTTCGGATCCGGAACACTGGAGACGTCGTCGATCAGTTCGCGTTTCAACCGCTTGGCGATGCCGCGTCATGGATCACCGTCGACCCACCCACGGTGCGACTGTTCCCCGCCAGCGACCAGGTCGTGACGGTCACGATCGCCCCTCCGCGAGTTGCGGCATCGAAGGCGGGTCTCGCCTCGTGGGCGATCAAGGCGATTCCGGCCGAGGATCCCGGTGGAGCGGCGGTCGCCGAGGGAACCGTTGATGTCGCGGCGTTCTATGAAATCGGCGCAGAACTCCAACCCGTGACCGGGCGGGGGCGGTTGGCCGGTCGTTTCGAACTCGCCGTCGACAACCGCGGCAATATGCCCGTGCCTGTCCGGCTGGCCGCCACCGACACCGAACAGACACTCGGGTTCGAGTTCAATCCGATACAGATCGACACACAACCGGGATCCGCCCACTTTGCCAAGGTCAAGGTCCTACCGGCGAAACGGATGTGGCGTGGACAACCCAAGAACAGCCCGTTTCAGATCGTCGTCGAACCACAAGTGCGACTGGACCCAGAATCCGGAGCCGACGCACCGGCGGTTGTCCCGATCGTCGTCGCCGGTAACTTTCTCCAGGAACCAATCATCCCAAAGTGGCTGCTCAAGGCAGTGTTGATCGCGCTCGCCGTGCTGCTGGCGCTTTTCATTCTGTGGAAGACGTTGCTCAAGCCAAGTGTCGAGTCGGCTGCCCGCGAGATCGCGATTGAAGAGGTCTCAGCGGTTGAAGAGCAGGTCGCGGCGCTCGCTCCAGCAGTTGAGGAGGCAGCTCAGCAAGCCGAACAAGCGCAGGAAGACGCCGCCCAGGCCGGGGAGGACGCCGCCCAGGCCGAAGAGGCTGCCGCCGAAGCTGGCGGCGGGGGCGGCGGCGGGGGCGGGCTCATCAACGTGCTCAACGAGACCAGTGCACCGTCGAACTTCCGACTCGAGGTCACCGCCGCCCCTGGCGCACCTGGTACAACATCCGGAATCGCCAATCCTGAGAACACGACGTTCGCGCTGACCGACCTGATCCTCCAGAACCCGGGCGGAGACGTTGGTAGGATTCGAGTCAAGCTGAACGGAGCCACGATTCTGGAATCGGCAATGGAGAACTTCAGAGACCTCGACTTCCATTTCGTCTCGCCGTACGTCGTGCAGCCTGGCGAGGCCATATCGGTCGAGATCGACTGCGCCGCCGAACAAATCATCGCCGGTGACCCATGTGCAGCGGCCGTCTCGTTTTCCGGATTTACGACGACGATCACGGAAACCCCGGCTGAGGGCGGCTGATGGGGTTGGGCAATCGGTGTCAAGGTCTGACGCACAGGCGATCGTCCCGTTTTGCAGCCGCGATCGCCCTGTTCACCCTCGCTGCGTCCCAGTTCGTGCCATCACACCCAAGTTCGGCGCTCGGCCCGGTTGTCGCAATCACCCCGTACGAAGTGATCTCCAATGGCTACGTGGGCTATGTGTACCACCCGTCTCTCTCGAATCGCGGCGAGGTGGCAGGCATCTTCGACCAGGAGGTGTACGAAGCCAGTGTCGTGCAACTCGACACGCCTGGGGCCGATCCAATGGTCCGCAGCGAAGGCAACATTACGGTGAGCGGCGACTCGTGCGTTTCGCTGTGGATCGAGTCGTCCGGAAGCACCGATC
>JANOTN010000234.1:0-3966 GCA_031416375.1 Ilumatobacteraceae bacterium | reverse complement strand
ATGTCCCGTGCCAGTTGGCGAGGAACCGTGTCGCCACTCCACCGATCCAGGCCACCGATCGCAGGATCGACGTCAGCGATGATCCGTGTGCATCGAGCTGGTCTGCCGAGAGCCGGAGTTGCGATGCCGCCCGTTCGAGTTCAACGGCATCTGCTCCGACCATCATCAATGCAGTCATCACTCACCAGCTCCGTGAGGCTTGCTCTTGCCGGTCGGCGGATTTGGTCGCCAGCCGGGCGTCGTCTGAGAGTTCGCCGATCAGCGCGATGAGCCCAGGATTGTGAACTCGTTGCCACTGCTCGACGAATCGATCGTGATCGGCGCCACGCCACGGTAAGGCTTCGATCGTTGCAGCCAGTCGCTGGCGGGTGACCTCGATTTCCTGCTTCCGTCGAAGCAGGGACGAGGCAAACCAGCGGACGGCTGCGATGTCGGCCCCGACCATCGACGACATCAGCGACTCGAAGCCTGCTCTTGCTCGTTCGAGTTCTTGAGGGCGCGAGTTGAAGCGGCTTCGAGACCCTGGACGACCGTGTTGAGGGCGACGGTGTGTTGGCCTGTCCAGTCACCGAAGAACTGCTCACGGTCCGGCCCGACCCAGGGGGTCGACTTGAGCTGTCCGGTGAGCTGTTGTGTGATCTGGCGGATCTCGTCGGCGCGGGTTTGCAGTTGGCGCGACAACGTACGGACCGCCGGAATGTCCATACCGGTGAAGTTGCTCATGATGTGTCTCCTTCCGTGTGCCGACCCGACTGGCCGGAACGAGGGTCACGGTAAAGAGAATTGCGGCGAGCCGAAATGGGGACGAGTCCCCATCAGCCGCCTTCCCAACAGTCCGCGTTCAAGTCGCGATGAGCACGGCATGCCGGTGGTGGGCGCGACTTGAACGGGGGGCGTCAGCCGAGCTCGGTGGTGCTGTCCCCAGGCGGCTTGACGCGATTCTGACTACACACGCAGTCTGTCGCAGTCTTTGTGCTCGAACCGATCCGTTCAGCCGAACTGGGCGGCAATCGCGGCGTCTACCACTTCTTTGGGGATTCCGCAGTCGAGCGCACCCTGGGTGACGATCGCGATCGCGTTGGGGTTGGCTTCGGCGATGCCCATCTCTACGAGCGTGGCTTCGTCGGCGGTTTCGTAGGCGGTCGTGATCGCACAGTTGGCGGCGTTCGGTTCTACGTTCTGCTCGACGAGACGGTCGAACAGAATTCCAGCGATTGGTGTTGCTGGGCGATCGGTCGGGAAGCCGGCGGGATCGACGAGCGGCCCGGAGGGTTCGGTGGTGGGCGCTGGTTCTTCCCCCGGTGCCAGTGTGGTCGTGGGTGGCGGCGTCGTTGTCGTTGTCGTGGTCGTAGTTGTCGTGGTCGTAGTTGTCGCCACAGCTGTGTACTCGACCGTGGTCGAGTCACCCTTGGCCGTGTCGGCCGACAGGTATGCGCCCACAGCGCCACCACCGAACGCCAGCACACCGACGGCGGCGAGCGGCGTCGCAGACCCCGGCATCGAAGCAGCCAGTCGCAGTGAACCGGGCGTGTTCTCTTGATCCTTCAGGTTGAGGAAGCCCCGCTCATCTGCCCACACGAGCATCGGTGGCATCAGTACGAGGGCGGCGAGCAGGGCGATCGTGACGTTGAGCGTGACGATCAAACCGAAGTTGCGGAGCAGCGGCAGCGACGATGAGATCAGGACGGCGAACCCGCCGATGGTCGTCAGCGCCGAGGTAAAGAAGGCGCGCCCAGTGCGGCGGGCGGCGGTGTCGACCGCCTGGCGTGGCGGCAGGCCCTGTTGGCGTTCCTCGATGTGGCGGCCCATGATCAGCACCGAGAACTCGGCGACGCTGGCGACGACGAGCGGGCCGGAGACTGTGGTCAGTGGGCTGAGCGTGATGTCGAGCATCCACACCAGGAGTGACGACACGCCGATCGCCAGGAACACGGGAACCAAGGCGAGCAGCGCCCGACCGAGGCTGCGCGTACGCAGTACGAGGTACAGCCCGGCGAGGCCGAGTGCGAGGTAGGTGAGTGCCGCCCGGTTCGATGACAGGTTTTCGAGGAGGCCGATGCCGACGGTGGCGAGCCCGGCGGGTACGGCGCGCACTGCGGGCTGTCCGTCTGGCAGGTCACGCATCAGGATGCTGGCGTCGTCGATGTCGAGTTCAGCGATCCGTTGATCCAGGTCGGCCCGCAGCGAGGCCACTAACACCGCACGCTCTTCGAGGCTGGCGGGTGCCAGGCGCAGGTTCACCTGAGTGGCGGTGGCGACGTCGTCAGCCCGGTTGATCGGGGTGCCATTGAGGTCTTCGTAGTGGACGAGGGCGTTGCGGATGTCGTCCGGCATCACTTCCGCAGCTTCGTATATGTCTTTCTCGGTCGGGGTAATCAGAGTCGCGCCATCGACGGCGAGGATCTTGCCCATCGTGTTGACGAGGCTTGACGACGAGGCGACTTCGTCGCGGGCTTCTGCGGCAAGGGTAAACCCGTGGATCAGGTCGATGACTTGTTGGTCATACACGTTGTTGGCCTGCACCAGGATCCCGAGCGTGCTCGAGAAGCCGGTTTCGTCTTCGAGCTTGTTAATGTCGGCAACGACCTGGCTGCCCTGGTCGATCCATTTGATCGGGTCGCTTTCGATCCGAGTCTTTTCCTCGACGAGCACTCCGCCGACGAACAGTCCGACACCGATGATCGCCAGTATCGGGGCGATCTTGGTTGGCAGGCTGCCGAGCCACACGATGAAGCGCTCGACCCATGGATCTTTGTCTTCGGTCGTGGTCGGCATGATGTACTCACGGATACCGAGCGCCGACGCAGGCACGACGATGCCGACGATCACGAGCATCACGATCCCGACGGCGAGCAACACTCCGAAGTCGCGGATCATCGGCACCTTTGAGATCTGGAGCGCCGTGAAGGCGACGACGCCGACGATCGTGGCGGTGATCAGCGGAGGTGCCACGTTGGCGAGCGTCTCTCCGATTGGGTGCTCGGCATGATCGAGCACGACTTCTTCTTCGATTCGGTTGTGGATCTGAATCGCGAAGTCGATCCCGAGCCCGATCAGGATCGGTAGGCCGGCGATCGTCACCAGTGATAGGTCGATGCCCAGCCAGCCGAGCAGCGAGAAGCTCCACAGCACACCGAGCAGTACGGCGAGCAGCGGGAGCAGACGCCAGCGGACTCGGAAGATCAGCCACAGGATGATCGCCATCACGATGATTGCGCCGAGGCCGAGCTTGAGCATCCCGCCCTTGAGGTAGTCGTTGATCTCTTTCAAGTAGACGGGCGAGCCGGTGACCGTGAGGTCGAACCCGTCGAACTCGACACCGTCGAGCCGTTCGAGCACACCCTTGGTTCCGAGCGATTGCTCGTCGAGGCTGGCGTTGCCGCGCAGGATTACACCGCCAACGGCAGTGCGCTGGTTCGGGAAGGTGGACAGCAGCGACAGTCGGATCGCCCGGTCGGCGTTGGCGGGCGCGATTGCCTGGCCGTCAATCACCTGGAATCGGTCGTTGCCGTAGATCAGAACGTCGTTCCAGTCGGGGTTGCCGATGTTGCGTTGTTCGTTATCGATCGCGTCGCGGCGGGCAAGGCTGATCCCGATGTCGATGTTGCGCGCCTCCGCACCGGCCTCGTCGCGGGCTGGGGCTCGCAACAGGGCGTTGCCTCCGGGGCCCGGTTGGTTCTCCTCCCGGTTGTTCACGAGCGGGTCACTGAAGGTCAGTGAGGTGAGCGGGGTGATCACTGATTCGACTCCGGCGACGTCGGCGAGGTCTTCGGTGATCGCGCCGATCGTCCTCAGATTCTCGCCCTCGAACAGATCGGCGACGTCAGCATCCGCCTCGTTGGCCGTGAACAGCAAGATCACGGTCTCGCCACCAACCGTGCCCTGGAACTCGCGGTTGTCGATTGCGGTCTGCGAGTCGGGGTTGAGGTAGCTGTCCTGGCCGGTCGCGAATTGGATCTTGGTGGC
>JANOTN010000233.1:0-50707 GCA_031416375.1 Ilumatobacteraceae bacterium | reverse complement strand
TAAGGCGTGTGCCGTGTCGCACACCGCCTTGATCTCGTCGAATGTCCACACCTGCAGTTCGCCCTGGTGAGTCGGGATCGAACCGGTGGCGTGGATCTTGATCCAGTCGGCGCCGTGCTTGATCTGACGGCGGGTCTCGATCACCATCTCGTCGAGGGTATTGACGACCGCGGCGTAGCCCAGCTTGCCATCGTTCGGGATCAGCCGACCGGCTGTACCGCCAACAGAAGTCAGCAACGCCTGCACACCGGTCTTGATCCGCGGGCCCGGAAAGGCACCCGATTCGACGACATCGCGCACCTCGGGGCCGATCCCCATCACGGTGTCGGGATCCATCATCGATGTGACACCGGCCCGCAACAGCTTGGGCAGGTTGAACAGCGCGATCATCGCCGCTGTGGTCGGTGGTCGATGGAAGAACAGCTCGTCATTCGACTCGACGTCGTCGAACGTTATGTGGCAGTGAGCGTCGATGATGCCAGGCATGACCGTGGCACCGGAAGCATCGATCTCAATCGCGTCGATGGGTGCCGTCAGCGTGCCGGATTGCCCGACTGCGACAATCGTGTCTCCGTTGACGACCACGTCGGTGCCGCCAACCGGGGCGGATCCGGCTCCATCGATCAGTGATCCGTTGCGGATGTACACGGCTCTCGGCATAAGCCCTCACCTCTCGGGTAGCGTCGTCAGCATCCTAGCGACGCAGCTCGTCGGTGCCGTCACCAGCATGCCAAGCTCGCAGGCTGGTTGGGCCGCAAACGCCGTCTGAGGATGACGTGACTATCGGTCGAGACGCAGCAGGCGTCGAGCGTTGACGTCGTAGTCGGCGACGAATGCGATCTGTTCGGGCCCGGTGGGTGCATCCCACCCTGCAAGGTTGGTACCGACCACGAGACGGTCACGGCCGATCTTGCGCTCAAACAGCGCAAGCGAGTCGTCGTCGTGGAGGTGGTTGTCGAACCACAGCCTGCGCATCCCACCGAGGAAGTCGATCGGATTGTCCCGCGCCCAGGGACGCGTGCGCCCCTGATGTTCAAGCCGGCCGAGCATGAACGCGCTCGCACCGCCACCGTGCGATACGCAGATGTCGAGCCCGGGATGGCGATCCAACACGCCGCCGTAGATCAGGCAAGCCACCGCCAAGGTCTCCTCAAACATGAATCCGATCGACAGGTCGAGGTCGTATTTGCGGATCCGTTCGTCTCGCAACGGTCCGTCGATTCCCCACGGGGCAGGATGGATGAAGACCGGCACGTCGAGTTCGATGGCGGTGTCCCAGAACGGGTCGAGGCGCTGATCGTCGAAGCCGACACCGAAGTCGGTGCCGATGTAGGCGCCGACCAGACCCAGCTCACGGACGGCTCGAGTCAGCTCGGCCACGGATGCGTCGATGTCTTGCATCGGGAGTTGGGCGAAGCCCCGGAACCGATCGGGATGGCCGCCGACAACGGCAGCCAGCGCGTCGTTGTGCCAGCGGCAGAAACCTGTTGCGATCTCGGCTTCGATGTGATGGAAGTAGGTGATCGGGTTCGGCGACAGGATCTGCAACTCGATCCCGAGGTGATCGTTGAGCGCAAGCCGTACGTCGGGGTCCATGAACGCCGAGCCGGCATAGCTGACTCCGTCGAGCACGTAGCTACCCACCCGGAATCGCGGCCGCCCCTCGTCGCCAACACCCAACTCGGGGCCGTAGTGTCCGGCGCATCCCATCACCCCTGCGAGCACGGTGTGGGCGTGCACGTCGATCATGAGAATCGGCCGAGCAACACCGGGTAGCGACCGAAGTATGGCCTGGTGGTCGATTCATCCATGACTGGTGGATCGTCCGGATCGGGTCGGGCCCCGGCATCGAACAACGCCTGTACTGCTTCTGGAACCAAGCCAAACACGTGGTCGTCGATCGGCGAGTTGGCGTGGAGCAACAGGCCGGCGGCGAGGTCCTGGCCGATGCAGGCGTGCATCCCCGATCCGAACGACAAGCCGTAGGCAGGCACGCCGGTGGGTGTGCTGCGGTGCGGGTCGAACTCTGCCGCGGCGGCGCCGAATACGTCGATGTCACGGTTGACCGACCGCAGGTCGATCACCACCTTGGCGCCCGCTGGGATCTGGGTTCCGCTCTTGAGTTCGATGTCGGTCAGCGCCCACCTCATGGCGACGGGGGACGAGGGCTGCAACCGGATCGTCTCGTGGGTGCAGCGCTGCACGAACAGTCGATCGCTACGCACGAGGTCGGCATCTTCCGGGTGTGCTTCCAACCATTTGAAGATGTCGTGGCTCACGCGCGTAAACGCCGTCGCCGAGGTATGTGCGCCAGCCAGCAGATAGAAGGCAACCTCGCGGACGATCACGTTGTGAGGGATGTGCAACGAATCCTCGTTGGCGATCAGGATCGAAAGCACGTCTTTCGGGAGTTGCTCCCCGGTTCGCTGTATCTCGACCCGCCGCTCCATCGATGGTGTCACGAACTCGGCGTCGAACTTGTGTAGTTCGCTGGCGACCTCGGCGCGTTTGATGTCTCGGTCACCGATGTGATGGGCGAGCGTCGCTCCCTCGATGAACAGCATCAGATAGTGGTACAGGTGCCGGGTTTCGTCAGTGGTTCCGAGTGGGCGATCGACGCCTGCCGTCAGTGCGGCGAGGTTCATCATCATCCGGTGTCCGAGGTCGACCAGCTCCGCTCGACCTGCTGCGATGTCGACAGCCAATGTTTCGGCGATGATCGGAGGAAACAGGCGTCGTTCGTACAGCTCGAAGGTCTCGCGTCGGAACAGGCGGTTCTCGAGCCGTCGGCGGTCGCGGTGCTCGACACCGTGGAGGTTGACGAGCACGTCGCCCATGATCACCTCGCCGGCGTCGTACAGCGCCTGACGGAGATCTTTCTGGCGGTACGCCTCCTTCGCCTCGTCGTAGGTGGTGATCGTGATGACGGGCGGTGTTTCGCTCATGAAAACTCCCGCTTGAAGGTTGCCTTACGCATTGGTGACACCCAGGCCGAGGCCACCATCGACGGTGAGCACATTGCCGGTCGCCCATTCGGCGCGGGCCAGGTACTCGACTCCTTCGGCAATCTCGGCAACCGTGCCGAGACGACCGAGGGCGTGTGCGGGAGCGAGCCCGTTGAGGCGGGCCAACGCTGCGTCGTCGTCGAGCAGACCAGCACGCTGGTTGAGTTCCGTCAACACGCCACCGGGTCGGATGCACGAGACTCGAACACCTTGCGGGCCGAGTTCGGCGGCCAATACGCCCGTCAATGTTTCGAGAGCACCCTTCGTCGCGGCATATGGGGAGGCCCCCGGAAAGGCCCGTTGGGAGTGAACCGAACCGACGAAGATCACGGCACCACCAGCGCCGAGGAGGTGCGGCAGCGCCACTTTGGAGAGCATCATTGCACCGATCACGTTCGAGTGGAACACATCGAGCAGCGCCTGCTCGTCGAGTTGCGACAACGATTCGCGATACATGTTGCCGGCATTGTTGACGAGCACGTCGAGACGGCCTCGCCCGTGTTCGAAGGCGACCGCAACCATCGCCGCCCTGTCATCGGCGACAGTGACATCACCCACGATGGCCCTGCAATCATCACCGATCGACGCCGCCACGCCTTCGACTTTGGCGGCTCGACGGCCGGAGATCGTGACACGTGCGTTGGCGGCGCAGAAGTGGCGGGCGATTCCTTCACCAATCCCGGATCCACCGCCCGTGATGAGCACAGACATGCCGACGATCGGGCGCATCAGACGGTACCCAGCACCCAGGCGAGTGCCTGTTCGATCAGCCGCCTGTGATGGGCGTCGCCAATCGAGTCGGCGTTGTGGCCGAAACCGTCGAACACCGTTCGGCCGTCACCGTACCGATGGGCCCACACGACCGGCTGATCGGCATCGGCGGCGTGGCGTTTGGCTGTCATCAGCACCTCGACATCGCTGCCCACGGCGAGATCTCCGTAGACCTCATCGTACAGGTCGATCGTGTCCGGCAGACCTGCGATGACCGGATGACCCGACGCCGTCGATGTTCTGTGAGCCGTCACCGAACCGACCGGCGGGTGAGATGACACACCCCAGCACCATGCCCCGCCGACGATCTCGGCCCATTCGGGCCAGTCGTCGAAACAGATCGGTGTGGTGTGGCCGGCCAGCAGCCCTCCCCCGTTACTGACGAACGACGTCAGCGCAGCCTTCGTCGCGGCAGGAGGCGAGTAGGCGTAGTCGTCGCGCCAGTCGTCGTACTCGGTGCCGTGCATTCGCCACCACAGCCCGTTCATGACGAGCGCATCGATCGAGCCTTGATCGAGTAGTCGAGCGGCCAGATCGGGGTGGTCGACGACCTCGACGTAATGGTGGTTGGACCGAGCGATCTCGGCCAGCGCTCGGCCGATACCCCCAAAATCGTGTGCGTGGGGCGACCCGCCCGCCAACACGACGATTCTACTCACGTCGAGTGACCAACCGAATCGATTGCCGCCGGTCGTGGGAGATGGGCGATCACGGAGCCGGTGACACCGCCGTCGACCACGATGTTCTGGCCGTGGATGTACCCGGCCTGCTCGGATGCCAGGAACAACACAGCGTCGGCGACATCGGTGGCGGTGCCGAGACGCCCCAGTGGGACCTTCGATTGACGAGCGGCCCGCGTCGCCGCGTCGGCGTAGATCGGCTCCGACATTCCGGCGTCGATGAGACCGGGAGCAACCGCGTTGACGCGGATCCCGTGTGGCCCCCATTCGATCGCCATTTGCGCCGTCAGGAGGGCAATCCCGGCCTTGCTGGCACCGTACACGCCGGCATTCGGGCCGGCGGCAATTCCGTTGATTGACGTGATGTTCACGATCGTTCCGTGCGATCCATCAGCGATCCAACGCCGCGCCGCCGCCCGTGAGACGAGCAAGCAGCCCAACAGGTTGACCTCGAGCACGCATCGGAAGTCGTCGATGGATTGGCTGACGAGCGGTCCGAACCGCACCACTCCGGCATTGTTGACGACGACATCGGGCACGCCGAAATCGTCGAAGACCTGCTCGATCGCATCGTCGTCGGTCACCGACGCCACGTAGGAAGTGACCAACGACGCGCTGCGCCCGCCGACGTCACCATCGAGCGGCTGATCGAGGTCGATCACACCGACCCGGTAACCGGTGGCTGCAGCGGCGTGTGCGATCGCCGCGCCGAGGCCGCTCGCTCCGCCGGTCACAAGCATCGACCGCTCGGCTCGTGGACTCGTCACCATCGACCGTCTACTCTAGACCCGAGGAGGCATAGTCGTGATCGCACTAACGACGTACGACGAGGCGCTAGAAGCATTCCGCAGCCGCCACGACAACACCACAGTGTCGTACGTTCCGCTGCCGCCCAAGGCGCTGATCGGGCGGTTACGGCGCGATACCCACGAGACGATCACCGGCCTCGAAGGCGTGCTTCCCCAGATCGGGCATGCCCTCGCGGCGCGTGTCGTTCAACATCTGGCCGGGCTCGGCGAGGTCACAGAGCGAACGATCGACGTGATCGAAAGCGCCAGAGCCACGCTCTGGCTTTCGATCTGGCCGGATGAATCGAGCGAGTACGTCGGCCCGGTCGCGCAGGCGATCGCCCGCGGCGTCGATGTGTTCACGATTGCGTACGGTAACGTCGGGCCGATCGGCGGGCGGGTGTACATCCATTCGTACAGTTCGCCCGACGTCGTACTGGAACGCATCGGTTGCCGAATTTCGATCGCCGTCGCCGACCATCAACAGGCGCTGATCGCCGGAGTCACGAGCAGCGACGTGTGGGGGGTCTGGAGCGACGATCGAGCCGTCGCCCTGTTGGCCGCCGAGCATGTTCGCCACGACATTGCACTACAAATCACGGCCGAGCATCTCGAAGCTGCCGGGTTGTCGTCGTTCTGGGAGAACAATCCCGATCTTGAGGCACTCCGCGACGCATCGGCTGCTGCTGTGGTTAGGGCTTTCTAGCCCGCTTCTGCCTGGTCGGTTGCCTGATTGACGACGGTTCGAATTCGACGAGCAATTTGTGCATGCCGCGGAGGATGAAACTCGGTTCGAACTCGAAGTCGTTGCCGGGCGCAAACCTAATGCCCGCACAGCGGATTGCCAGGCGTTCGAGCGACACCACCGATTCGAGCCGGGTGAGTGGGGCACCGATGCAGAAGTGAGTGCCGAGTCCGAACGACATATGACTGCGCACGTTCGGTCGGTCCGGCCTGAACTGGTGCGGATCCTCGAACACGGCGGGGTCGCGGTTGGCGGCTGAGAACATCAACATCAGGCGCGATCCAGCGGCAAGTTTGACGCCTTCCACATCGACGTCGCAAGTGACGACACGGAACATGCCCTGGGTCGGCGCAGCGAGCCGCAGTGCCTCCTCGGTAATCAGCGCAGCTCGCGACGGGTCAGCACGGAGCCGGTCGAACTCGTCAGGGTTGTCGGCGAGATTCCGAACCAGCTGTGTGAACAACTTGGTCGTCGTCTCGTTGCCCGCCCCGAGTAGTTGCTGGAAGATGCCCATCAGTTCCTCGATCGTGAGCGGCCGTGTGCCGTCGCCCTCGGCGAGCGGCAGTTCCGATTGCACGAGGCGGGTCAGGACATCGTCGCGAGGTCGCTGTTGGCGTTCGACGAGGTTGGCGTGCAGGTAGTGCTGCAGTTCGATTGTCTCGCGTGCCGCCACAATCGCATCCTCTGGCGACAGTCGCCCCCCGGTGCCCGATGTGGTCGCATCGGACCATCGCTTGATGTCGGCTTCGCTTCCAGGGTCAAGGTTGAGGGCGCGAACGATTACCCGAACCGGGATCGGGACCGAGAACACCGAATTGGCGTCGACTACACCGGCACCGATCACATGGTCGAGTTCCTCGTCGACGATTCGCTCGACATCTGGTCGCAGTTCGGCGATCACACGGGCGTTGAACGAGCGGGCAACTGTTGCCCGATAGCGGGTGTGATCGGGAGGGTCTACCGTCAACATCGTCGGGACACGCACCCAGCCGGCCGACTTGATTTCGGCGATCTCTGCAGCAACCTCAGGTGGTGGTGGATCATTGGCCGTGACCCCGAACGCCGACGAAAACGTGGTGGTGTCTTTCAGCATCGCCGTAACGAGGTCGTAACGCGTGACGAATCCGAGCCCTGTCGTCTCGTGCACATGTACCGCGGCGCGCTCGCGCATCGCCTCGAACCACGGGTACGGGTCCTGCTGAAATGCGTGGCCATACGGGTCGAAGTCGGCAAGGTCGATCGAGGCGACGGTTTTCGTCACGGCAGCAACCTCAACAGACCGCGATCAGTGACGGTCTGGGTAGAACGCCGGAGCACCTTCTCGGCGAGATCGAACGCCCGCTCGTTGGCCGGATCGAAGGCACCGCCGATGATCAGCGGGTAACACATGATCCACAGTACGGCGACGTCGTAGTCGGCACTGGCTTGCTCAAACGTGTAACCCTCGACACCGAGTTCGGTCACGCGGTCGCGGTAGTAGGCGATCAGCTCGTCCTCGCAGGCTCGTCGGATGTCGGTGTCCATGCTCTGGCTGAGCATGTAGGCGACGTCCTGCATCGGGTTCGAGATCATGTTTGCCTGCCAGTCGATCAACACGATCGGGTGTTGGTTCGGATCCTGGCCGAACATCACGTTGTCGAGCCGGACGTCGCCGTGCACCAGTGTCTGTGTCCGCTCACCCATCATTCGGTGCAGGTCACGCATCGAGGCGATGTAGTTGGGCAGCGCCTCGAGCACGTCGGGCGTGATGCAGTGCGGGAACAACTCGCGGCAACGCTCCCACGTGCCAAGCACGCCCGGAAGCAGTGATTCCATGTATGACGAGTCGATCCGCATGCAGTCGGCCAGCAGGGGTTGGTCGGTCTTGCCCCAGAACGCGGCGTTGAGTGGGGCGAAGGCGTCGATGATCATCTTCGCTTCGTCGGCGTTGATGCCGACGACTTGATCGCCCGCCCGATACGCCTTGAGATCTTCCAGGACGACCGCGTTCTCACCCGTCTCAGGGATGATCGAAGCGTGGTAGCACTTGGTCAACGGCATGTCGATTCGGGGTGCGATGTCCCTGAAGAAGTCGATCTCACGCTGGTACATGTTGGTGTTCATTGCGATCGCCCGGTTGGCCGCAACCGGCGTTGCGAACTTGATCACCACCGTGTCGGGGCCGACGACGCCCTCACCTGACCCGTAGTCGAGTTCCACGCGCTGCACGAGGCCAAGCAGGCTCAACCCTTCGCCGATCGTCGATGTCCGATAGCCGACAACACGGCGATCATCACCGAGTTCGTCGGCGTCGCGCAGAATCGTCGTAAGCCACTCGCTCGTTAGCTGATCTGGGTGGGTCGGGAACGTGTTCATGGTGTCGGCACCTTGCGGGTTTCTGGATCGATGCGGTCATCGAGTAGTTGATGGAAGTGTCGGATCCGGCTCTCTTGGTAGACCGACAACACCAGGCCCGGGAACGGCGCACTTTGCAGACCGATCTGAACCTTTGGAATGTTGCTCGAATCCTGATCGAGGATCCGAGCGGTGACGCCCAGCTCGGGAGCCTGCGTCCAGGAATCGTCGAAGCCCAACCAATGACATTTGGCCGGAGCCGGGCGGTCACCGACGAAAGGCGACAACACGAACACTTCCATGATCGCCGAGTCGTGGCGGTCGCCATTCGGCCGGAAGCGATATAGCAACCGCTGATACGAGGCCCAGGGATGGAAGTTCGGGAACACCGAGTACAGGATTGCATCGACGAGTTCTGCGTCCGACAGCGAGTCGACTTCGTCACCGAGTGCATCACGCAAGGAATCGCGGCTGAGGCGGGCAGAGAATTCGCGTAGTGTGCTGCCTCCCGGGAGAGTGATCGGTGTCGGTTCATCGAGGCGCACGTCGAGCATCGAGTCGAGCATCTCCTGCTCGGTCGGCTGCCATGACAGCAGCGGGCTCGGCGTGCCGCTCGGGTGCATGCTGCGGTTGACCTGGTCGAAGCAGTCGTGCTGGCTGTTGATGTCGCCGAGCCGAACCAGCTGCTGCGGGTGCGTGGCGGCGACGTGGAGCGACTCCATGAATGCCTCCTGGACGACCTTCCAGTTGGCTTCGTAGAGCTTGGCGACATGCACTTCGATGTACCGATCCTGAAACCGCCATCGGTGGAAATCGTCGACCACGATCCCGAGGTGTTGGCGAAGCGGGCCGGCCGAGAGATCGGGGTTGATGAACACGAATCCGCCCCATCGATCGACTTGCACCGGAACCAGCCCGAGCTGATCGGCTTCGGCCTGCGGGAAATCCCAGGCCGATGGCATGTGCGCCAGCGAACCGTCGAGATTCCAGGTAAATCCGTGGAATGGGCAACGCAACGATGATGCCCGCTGAGGTTCGCTGACAAGTTGTCTGCCACGGTGCCGACAGACGTTCCAGTAGCCGCTGATCTCGTCAGGCGCGGCGCGCACGATGAGGAACGACAGATCGCAGATCTCGTACAGATACGTGTCGCCGACCTCCGGCACGTGTTCCTCGCGACAGGCGAACTGCCAGACCGAGCGCCACACATGCTGTTTCTCGAGATCGTGGTAGTGGCGTGTCGTGTAACGAACGACTTCGAGGTCGTCGCTCCCGAATTCACCCGGCGCATCGACGAGCAACGAGGGATAGGGGGCGATGCGGTCCACCGAGGCCACCTCGGCGTACGAGGGTCCTGGCGATCGATCGACGCGGTGTTGGATCGGCCTCACGATCGCGCCTCGGCGGTATCGTCAAGGTTGGGTTCGAGCACGTTGCGGAATCGGCGGTTCGAGGAGAGATCGACCGGATCCCGCGGGCCGTCACCGATCCAGGCACAGAAGTTTGGGCACACGGTCATGCGTCGGCCGGAGAGCCATCGCCCGTGCGAGTCGTACAGGCCGGCGTCGTCGCCGAGCGACACCAGTACTCCGTCGTCGCAAAGTTCGTACAACGCCCCCGAGAGCGGATGCCGCATACCTCTCATCGCTTGGCCTGTCGAGTCATCGCTTCCCCTGGCGGGCCAGTTCCGAGAACGAGAGGTCACGATCGACGCGAGGTTCGCCGGGCAGGCCGAGCACGCGCTCGCCGATGATGTTGCGCTGGATTTCGTCAGAACCACCAGCGATGCGGTAGCCGGGAGATCCGAGCACATGTTGATTCCACCCGAACGTGCCCCACTCCCCCGTGTCGGCGGTGAGCTTGGCGCCGAGCAGTTGCCCTGCCAGTTCGGTCATCCTCATCAGGGCGTGCACCCACAACAGCTTGCCGATCGACCCACCCGGGCCAGACGAGCCGGTTGCCTTGGCGGTCGCCGACGCACGCGCTTTGGTCCACTCGCGAACTTTCTGTGAGGTGTAGATCGATGCCAGTTGTTGACGCACGACCGCATCGTCGGAGCGTCCCAGGTGTCGAGCGAGGAGCAGCAGGTCGTTGTATGTGCCACCTCGCCGACTGGTGCCGGTGTTCGATCGTTCATGGCCGAGCACGGTGAGGGCGACCTTCCATCCCGCACCGACATCACCGATTCGCATGTCGTCGCCGACGCGCACTCCGCTCATGAACACCTCGTTGAACGAAGCCCCACCCGACATCTGGCGAATCGGTCGGATCTCGAGCCCGGCGGCGTCCATCGGTACCAAGAATGCGGTTAGTCCGGCGTGTTTGCTGACATCTGGATCGGTACGGCAAATCGCTAGGCCCC
This sequence comes from Ilumatobacteraceae bacterium, assembly GCA_031416375.1. Taxonomy (GTDB): domain Bacteria; phylum Actinomycetota; class Acidimicrobiia; order Acidimicrobiales; family Ilumatobacteraceae; genus Ilumatobacter. The sequence goes on along the minus strand of JANOTN010000233.1, from coordinate 40,022 downwards.
GTTCGGAAATGCGCGCCGTTGAGGTCCAGACTTTCTGACCGTCGAGCACCCATTCGTCGCCGTCGCGGACGGCCTTGCTCGACAGTCCCGCCAGATCGCTACCGGCTCCCGGCTCGGAGAACAATTGGCAGCAGAACTCCTCAAGGTGGAAAAACTTCGGGCACCAGAGGGCGCGCTGTTCGGCGGTTCCATACTCCTCGATCGTTGGGGCGACCAGTTTGCTGGTGACGCTGATCACCTCGTGATCGCGGGGCACGTCGAATTGCCCTTCGAGTTCCTTCACGATCGTCTCGTGTGCCTTGCTCAGGCCGAGACCACCGAACTCGACCGGCACGGCCACGGCGCCGAACCCGGCAGTCAGTTTCTGACGATGCCAGCGACGGTAGGCGCTCAGCACGGCGCGCTCTTCTTCGTCGGTGGCGTCATGGAACACCACGACGGAAAACTCACCTTCCGCCCATCCTCGATCGTCATTGCCGGACCGACGTGTCGCTTGCGATTCGAACCAGGCGATTGCTCGTTCCCGAAAGGAGGCGAGGGATTCCGATTTGGTGTGCTGCATGCCCCTCCTGATTAGCCGAGTGCGGTCCTGCCGTGTCAGACTAGTAACTACAGTGTCACACTAGTAAGTGCGGACAGTCGAACGTCAAGGGAGACGCTATGGATCTTGGACTTGCAGGCAAGAAGGCAATCGTCACAGGTGCCACCAAGGGCATCGGACGAGCAATCGTGGAGACCTTGCTCGACGAGGGTGCCTCGGTCGCGTTGTGCGCCCGTGACGCCGACGGCGTCGCTCAGGCCGTTCAGGAATTGAGCAGTCGGGGCACTGTGATCGGCGAAGCGGTCGACGCATCCGACGGCGACGCTCTGAGGGTGTTTGTCGCTTCGGCGATCGGGCAGTTGGGCGGGCTCGACATCTATGTCCACAACACGAGCGGCAAGCCGGCCAAGTCGCTGCCCGCGTGGCAGAACAACTTCGACATCGACCTGATGGCGCTGATCCACGGTGCCGAGGCTGCCGCTGACGCGCTCGCTGACGGCGGTGGGTCGCTGATCAGCATCAGCACATCAGCAGTCGGCGAACATTTCGCCAGCGGGTCCAACAGCTACAGCGCTTTCAAGGCAGCGGTGGCCAACTGGACGCTGGGTCAGGCACAAGTACTTGGCGCTCGCGGCATCCGTTGCAATGTAGTCTCTCCCGGCCCGATCTGGGTCGAGGGCGGAGACTGGAACCGCGTCAAGGACGCCAAGCCCGAGTTCTTCGCGGCCACCGAGAAGATCCATCCGACTGGTCACATCGGAGAGGTGTCCGATGTCGCCAACGCAGTCGTATTCCTTGCGTCGCCGGCCGCCAAGCACATCAACGGTGCCAACCTCACCGTCGATGGTGGCTTCATGAAGCGCATCAATTTCTGATGAATAGACCCGGTCGGATCGACGTCGTGCTGGTCACCGGTGGCCTCTACCACGACTTCGACTTTGCGCGACTCGAACTGTTGAAACTGCTCGCCGAGCACGACGAGTTCCGGGTTCGGGTGCAACCCGACTACGAGGATGCCGAAGCGATCGCTCGGTCACCGATACTGGTGAGCTACACGTGTGATGTACGGCCGTCCGAACCTGCTCAGACCACGATTCGCGAGTGGGTCGAGAACGGCGGCCGCTGGGTCGCTTTACACGCCACCAGTTCGGCGCTCGACCCGACCGAAGCCGGTTGGGCGGCACCGCACACGATGCCGATCTGGATCGACACGCTTGGGTCGCAGTTCGTTGCTCATCCCCCGGTCCAGCCCTATCGGGTCGACAATGTTGCGCCTGACCACTGGTTGGTTGCCGGGGTCGAGCCCTTCGAGGCGACCGATGAGCTGTACCTCAACGAGTACCCGGACAGGGCGGCGCTCGAGCCGCTCCTGCAAACGACGTACCAGGGATTCGCGCGTGGGTTCGCTGACGGCGACTGGACCGAACGAGACCCCGACCACCTCGTGATGTACGTACGCCCGCTCGGCAACGGTGCGGTGTTGTACAACACGCTCGGCCACTGCCGCAGCCACTACGACATGGTGCCGGTCAAGGACTATTACCCCAACGTCGACCGATGTGCCTGGGACCTCCCCGTGTTCTACGAACTACTTCGACGATCATTGCGCTGGGCACGTGGCGCAACCGTGTGATTACGACGACCAACTCGGAGAGCCGATGGACCTGACACCCTCACAACTGCTCGACATGCTTCGCAGCATGATTCGCATCCGGCTGTTCGAGGAGACAGCCGGAAAATTAATGGAGGCCGGCAAGATGCCAGGCTTCCTGCACCTCTACGTCGGACAGGAGGCCGTCGCCACCGGGGTCTGCGAGGCGCTACGAGTCGACGACTACATTTCGTCGACTCATCGCGGCCACGGCCACCTCGTCGCCAAGGGTGGCGACCTGTCACGCATGATGGCCGAACTGATGGGCAAGGCCACCGGATACTGCGGCGGCAAGGGCGGTTCGATGCACATCAACGATCCCGAACTCGGCATGCTCGGAGCGAACGGAATCGTCGGAGCCGGCGTGCCGATCGCCGTTGGCGCAGGTTTCCGTAACAAATACCTCGGCACCGACCAGGTGTCAGTCGCCTTCTTCGGTGACGCAGCCACCAACATCGGGGCCTTCCATGAGGCTGCCAATATGGCCTGCGCCCTGCACCTTCCTGTCGTGTTCATCTGTGAGCACAACATGTACGGCGAGTACACACCTACCGACAAGACGATGGTGATCGCCGACATCGTCGATCGCGCCGCCGGCTACGGCATGCCAGGCGTGATCGTGGACGGGATGGATGTGCTCGCTGTGCACGAGGCGACACTCGAAGCCGTCGCTCGTGCGCGCCGCGGCGAAGGGCCAGCACTCGTCGAAGCCAAGACCTACCGCTTCTATAACCACAGCGGGATCCAGAATCTCGGCCTGAAGTACCGACCCGACGCCGAAGTGCTGGCGTGGAAAGCACGCGACCCGATTTTCGGTTTCGAGCAACGACTCCTCGATGGAGGTATCGCCAGCCGCGACGAGATCGATGCGGTGTGGGCAGATGTACGCGCCACCATCGATACGGCGGTCGAGTTTGCCGAATCGAGCCCGTTTCCCGAAGCCGACGATCTGCTCACCGGGGTCTACACACTCACCAACTCCTCAACGAGCGTGTCATGAGCGAGCGCACGATCTCGTACGTGGCTGCGTTCATCGAGGCCGTCCGGCTCGAAATGGAAGCCGACCCCGACGTCTTCATCGCCGGCGAAGACGTGGGAGCCCACGGTGGTGTGTTCCATACATTCGACGGGATCCAGCGCCAGTTCGGCGAGCGCCGAGCGGTCGACACACCGATCAGCGAGCAGGCGATCATCGGGCTTGGAATCGGTGCCGCTGTCACCGGCCTACGCCCAATCGTCGACTTGATGTTCATGGACTTTGCGCTCGTTGCCGCTGACCAGATCGTCAACCAGGCGGCCAAGCTCAAATATATGTTTGGCGGCAACGCCAAGCTGCCGCTCACGATCACCACCACGGGAGGCGCCGGTCTGTCTGCGGCGGCGCAGCATAGCCAAAGCCTGGAAGCGATGTTCTGCCACATCCCCGGACTGATGATCGTGTACCCATCAAATGCCTACGACGTCAAGGGTCTGATGGCGGCCTGCATCCGCGAGGACAACCCGACACTGATAGTGCTGCACAAGAAGATGCTCGGCCAGAAAGGTGTCGTGCCGGAGGGGCGCTACCAACTCCCGCTCGGGGTCGCCAACATCGCGCGGCAGGGCAGCGATGTGACGGTGGTCAGCTGGGGCAAGACGACCAACGACTCACTTGCCGCTGCTGATCAACTGGCGAGCGAAGGGACGAGCTGCGAGGTGGTCGACCTACGAACGTTGTCGCCGCTCGACATCGACACGGTCGTTGCGTCGGTGCGCAAGACGAATCGCGTGGTAGTCGCACACGAGGCGGTGCGGTTCGGGGGGTTCGGCGCCGAGGTGGCGGCGCAGATCCAGGAACACGCCTTCGACTACCTCGATGCACCGGTCGGCCGAGTAGCTGCACCGTTCACGCCGATCCCGTTCACGCCGGCTCTCGAGAACATTTACCTACCGGATGCGACGAAGATCGCTGTCGGCATTCGAGAGACGCTCGCCCGCCCGCTGCTCGCAACCTGACCGCCACACACGTGTCCCTTCACCGCCCGTCCAGCGTCGGTATCGTCGTCAATCCGTGGGCCGGCAAAGACGTCCGCCGCCTCTACGCGCCGGTCGGACACACGCCCGACACCGCCAAGATCGGCATCGTCCGACGTGTCATCGTCGGCGCCCTCGAATCGGGTGCTGAGGTCGTGTATCTCGCCGCCGATGTCGGTCGGATTGCCGAGCGAGCTGGGCGTGGTATTCCAGGCGCGCAGCTCGTCGACGGTCCGGGAACTGGTTCCTCGCTCGACACTCGACGGGCGGCCGCACAGTTCTGTGATCTCGGTTGCAGCGTGGTCGTGGCACTCGGCGGCGACGGCACGTGCAGGGACGTGGCGATCGGCTGGCCCGACGCGGTCCTGATCCCGATCTCGACCGGCACGAACAACGTGTTTCCGGTATTCGTCGACGGATCGTCGGCGGGAACAGCCGCCGGGCTCGTCGCTTGCAACCTGATCGATGCCGAGGCTGTCACTCGACGCTCGAAACTTCTGGTGATCGAGATTTCGTCCGGGGAGCGTGAGATCGCACTCGTCGATGTCGCCGTCATCGACGGTATCGCAACCGGGGCACGCGCCGTCATCGACCCGTCGTCGATCCGCGCCGTTGTGGCAGCGATCGCGTCTCCGATGAGTACCGGTCTCTCGAGCATCGCCGGGCGTATCGCACCGCTCGGTGTCCACGAAGAAGGCGGCGTGATCGTGCGAGTCGGTGGCGTGAGACGAGCTGTCCGCGTCCCGATCGTGCCCGGCAAGTTCGACGAGCTGCCGATCGAATCGATCGTTTCACTGGCGGTCGGGCAATCAGTTTCGTTCGACGGTCCGTGCGTGCTCGCCTACGACGGCGAACGCGACCGGGTCGTGGCACCGGGAACACGGGTGACGATCAGCATCCACCGGATGGGCCCGCGCGTGGTTGACGTCGAATCCACACTCCACCTGGCTGCGGATCGACACCTGTTCGACGCATCAATGGCTGCAGCACGCGAGAATGACAGCAGAACTTCGGAGGCGAACCATGGCGATTGACGTACCGATGCCCAAGCTAGGGCTCACGATGGAGGAGGCGACGATCATCGAATGGCTCGTCGATGACGGCGAGTCGGTCGAAGTCGATCAGCCGATCATGTTGATCGAGACCGACAAGACCGAGACCGAGGTCGGAGCCCCTGGCACCGGACGGCTACACCAGATGGGGCAGCCCGGCGACGTGTTCGCCTGTGGAGTCCTCGTCGGATTGCTGCTTGCTGACGGCGAGCAACCCCCGGTGCATGCGATCGCCAGCACAGCGCCGACCACAGCGCCGACCACAGCGCCGACCACAGCGCCGGCTGCCCCTACTGGTTCGGTGGCGGTAACCGGCAGCGTGATCGAACACGAGGGTCGCAGATTTGCTTCGCCGAACGCCCGCCGCCTCGCTGGCGAGCGCGGAATCGCGCTTGCCAGCTTGCTCGGGACCGGCCCCGGAGGGCGGATCGTGTCGGAGGACGTCGAGGCGGCACCGACGCCCACCGTCGGTGAGCGGAACGTGGCCCGATCGGGCGTCGCAATCGCCACAGTGGCGGCCCGCAACCTTGCCGATTTGCTTGGCATCGACCTATCCGCGGTTCTGATCGACCCGATCGAACGCCGCGTGACTCGCGAGGGGGTCGCCCGCTACGTTCGCGACCGGCTCGCCGCCGCGCCGTCATCCACCAAGCCCGAGTCGTCCGTCGTGGCGGACACGACGCTGCTGCAAGAGCCGACCAAGCTGACCAGGTTGTCAGGGATGCGTGGCACCATCGCCCGCCGCATGCAGGCCTCACTGCGTGAGATGGCCCAGCTCACACTCACGATGGACGCCGACATGACTGCCGTTCTGGCCGATCGATCCGACCGACGCCAGAGTTCTGCAACGACACCCTCGATCACTGACTACATCGTCGCCGCAACCGCTCGCGCGTTGGTTCGATGTCCCTATGCCAACGCACAGGTGACCAGTGCTGGAATCGCCCTGCTGCCCGAGGTGCACGTCGGACTTGCTGTCGCCGTCGAGGGCGGTTTGCTCGTACCGGTGATCAGCGACGCCGCTGATCGTCGCCTGGCTGACCTGGCGAGTGAGACGATGCGACTCGCTGGGGCTGCTCGCGCCGGGTCACTGACGCCGACTGACCTCGAAGGCGGAACATTCAGTGTCTCCGCCCTCGGCGCTTACGGCGTCGATGTGTTCACACCCGTCATCAACCCCCCCAACGCTGGCATCCTCGGCATCGGCCGCCTGCGTGACGACGTCGTGCTGGTTGACGGCCAGGTGTCGACCGTGAAACGCCTGACGCTCAGCCTCACCTGGGATCACCGGGTGTTCGACGGTGTGCCGGCCGCCGAGTTCTGCCGCACGATCGTCGAACTGCTCAGCACACCTACAGAACTTGATTGACTGGTGGTGGACGCGAAACGGCCCGGAGCCAAAGCCCCGGGCCGATTCAATTCAGTTGATCAGCAGATGATCAGCCGACGCCCCAGAGGGCGGCGAACTGATCGGCCATGGTGTCAGGGCCTGGCCATCCGTTGGTTGGAATCAGTTCCTCAGCGGTTGCCGCATCAGACACGATGAACGTCGGGAGGTTGGCGACGTCGCGCTCCTCCGTGTTGTCCTGGCCAATCGAGAGACGTGCCATGGCATCGACCATCAACCACGCCGCGTACGGCTTCGGGTTGGCGGTCCAGAACTGGTGCGTTCCGTCAACGATCTCCTGAAGCACGGCGGCGCTGAAGTCGACACCGACCAACTTGACCTGATCGAGCAGGCCGGCATCGGCGAGTGTGCTCGACACGCCACCGGTCAGGCCGTCGAAGGCGAAGTGCACGTAGTTGATCGTCGGATCCTCCTGCAGGGCGGCAACGACGGCACCGGCGACCTCACCAGCCAACAGCTGATCGATCGTGACGGCGAGCTCGGTGAACGTGCAGTCGGGGCAGTTGGCGTCGTAGGCCGCTTGGGCACCCTCGCGTTCTGACACGAGCACTGCGAAGTCGGGGATGTTGACCATCAGCACGTTGGCGGCACCACCGGAATCGGCGATCACTGCATTGGCCAATAGGTTGCCGGTCTTCGCGACAGCGACGTCGTCACCACATTGGATCCAGGTGTTGTTGTTCGGACCATCGGGATCGGTGGTGTCGAAACAGCTGAAGAAGCCGACACCGGCTGCCTTCGCAGCGTCGATCTGGTCTTGGATCAGCGCCGGCGGCGTTCCCGTGATGGCGATGAAGTCGACGCCGAGGTCGAGGGCCTGCTGGAAGCCGGGAGCCGGATCGAAACTCTGGATGCCGATGACCTCGAGCTCCCAGCCGAGTAACGCTGTTGCGGCCTGGAAGCCGGGCGTGATGTCCTGGCATGACGGCAACTCGCACTCGAGCCAAGCGACTGTCTTCGGCTCCGGCACGCTGTCGAGCGGAATCGTCGGCCCGATGTCGGTCGGCTCGACGGCGAAGGAGTCGACGACTGCCTGAGCGTTGGCGACTCCGTCGTCTCCGGCCGGTGCGTCGGTCGCTACTGGTGCGTCGGTCGCTACTGGTGCATCATCTGTCGCAGCTTCTTCGTCGTCACCGCATGCTGCGGCGACGAACGCGAGTGCAATCGCAACCGCGAGCACTTTCTTGTGATACCTCATTCAGTTTCCCCCTTGGGTGTTTGTCGCATCCTGAGGCGCACCACAGGAAACGGGTTGTCTACACGATAGTAGTTTCTGGTCTCCGTGCATACTAACTTCTTGTTTGCTATCGGGGAAAGTTTAAGGGGGATCGTGCAACCACTGCTCACAATCGAGCGATTGTCGAAATCGTTCCCGGGTCAGGTCGCCCTCGATGAGGTCGACCTCGTGATCAACGTCGGCACCACACACGCACTCGTGGGGCAGAACGGTTCGGGTAAGTCGACGCTGATCAAGATTCTCTGCGGCTATCACCAACCGACCGGGCCATCAGCCGCCACGTACCACGGTCAATCTGCACAGGAAGGCACCGTCACCTTGACGTTGGGTGACGCCCGCGCCGCCGCCGCCGCCGGCATCCGATTCGTCCACCAGGACCTCGGGCTGGTTGGCGGACTGAGCGCAGTCGAGAACATTTCGATGGGCGTCGGGTACACGACCCGTCGAGGCGGCCGGATCGATTGGGGTGCCGACACGCGGAGGGCGCGCACGGCGCTGGCCGACCTCGGTTTCACCGACATCGATGTCACCGTTCCTGTCGCCCTGCTGGCTCCGTCGCAAAAGACCGCGGTTGCGATCGCACGCGCCCTCGACGGCTGGGAGCAGGGTGCCCACCTGCTGGTACTCGACGAACCGACGGCATCGCTCCCCGGTGCCGACGTCGAACGACTATTCGCCGCCGTCCGCCGCCTCAAGGAGCGCGGCGTGGCGATCTTGTACGTATCGCACCACCTCGACGAGGTGTTCGCAATCGCCGACGAAGTCAGCGTGCTGCGTGATGGTAAGCGGATCGCCACGTTGCCGACAGGCGAACTCAGTCACGACCGTTTGATCGAACTCATGATCGGGCACCGGCTCGAACGTCAGCGCCAAGGCACCCGTGCTGCGAATGACGAGACAGGCGGTCTGATCGTCCGTTCACTGACCGGAGGTACGGTGCTCGGCGTCGACCTGCACGTGCAACCGGGTGAGATCGTCGGCGTCGCCGGGATCACCGGCTCGGGGCGCGAACTGCTCGTTCCTCTGATCACCGGTCAGGTTCCGAGCGACGCCGGGACCGTAATGGTGGCGCACCGACCGATCCCCAACTACGCACCCCGCGCCGGGCTGCAAGCAGGGATGGCCGTCCTGGCTGCCGACCGAACGACTCAGGGCGTGCTCCCCCTCCAGTCGGTGCGTGCAAACATGACCCTCAGCGACGTCGGGCGACATTGGCGACGAGGTCGGCTCCGCCATGACGACGAAACCGCCGAAGTCCGAGACTGGATCAATCGACTCAGCATCAAGACGGCGGGTACCGAAGTGCCGATCGCTTCGCTGAGCGGCGGCAATCAGCAGAAAGTGCTGTTCGGCCGCAGCCTCCGGATCAAGCCGTCGGTGTTGGTGCTCGACGAACCCACACGCGGCATCGACGTCGGTGCCAAGGAAGAAATCCACACCCTGATCAGTGCCGCCGCGGCCACCGGCGCGGCGGTATTGGTTGCATCGACCGACACCGACGAACTCGTTCGCCTCGCACATCGTGTGATCGTGCTGCGCGACGGTGTGATCGCAGCCGAAATCTCCGGAGATGACATGACCGTCGAGCACATCGAACGCACACAACTCCAGACCAAGACCAACACCCAGACCAACACCCAGACCAAGGTAGATTCCGCATGACATCGACGGCCACCGACAACCCAGCACCGGTGCCGACCGAGGTCGACATGGCCCCTCGTCAGGGCTGGGTCGCTCGACTGCGATTCGACCGCTACAGCGCGCTCTACCTGCTGGCTGCGTTCTTCGTGTTCTTCAGCCTAACGCAAGACAACTTCTTGACCTGGAACGGAAGCATCGAGTTCGTGCTCACCGAAAAGGTGATCGTGTGCATGCTGGCGCTGGCGTTCCTCGTGCCACTCACAGCCGACACGTTCGACCTGTCGATCGGGGCGAGCATGGCATTGTCTCTGGTGATCGTCAACAAGATGGCACTCGAGACAGATATCCCTGACGCTGTCGGTGCGCTGGTTGGTATGGGCGCATGTTTGTTGATCGGGGCGATCAACGGGTTCGTCGTCGTCAAACTGAAGGTCAACTCGTTCATCGCCACGCTCGGCATGAGCCTGGTGGTCGCCGCCTTGATCCGGCGGATCCACGACGGTGGACAAATCAACAAGGCCTTCAGCGATGCCTACGTGCGCTTCGGCAAGAACAACGTGTTCAGCTTCACGTGGCCCGGCTCCGACAGCGAGATCTCGTTGCCGTACTATTTCCTGTACGGACTGATCGTGACGGTCATCATCTGGTACGTGCTTGAGCACACGCCCGTCGGCCGCCACCTGTTCGCCACCGGCGGCAACCGCGAGGCTGCCCGCCTGTCCGGCGTGAGCACCAACACCCTGACGTGGGGCTCGCTGATCGCATCGGCGGGGATCGCCGGATTCGCCGGGCTCGTGTACTCGTGGAAGTTCGCCACATATAGCGCCTCTGTCGGCCCGCCGCTGCTGTTCCCAGCGGTTGCCGCCGTGTTCTTCGGTGCCAGCCAGCTGAAAGGTCGACCCAACGTGTGGGGCACGATCATCGCCGTCTACACCCTGGCCTTCGGGATCAAAGGGATCGGTCTTCGCTACCCACGCGAGATCGACTGGATCCAGCCTCTGTTCGAAGGCCTCACGTTGATCATTGCCGTGGCCATCGCAAGCCGCCAGGGCGTCGTCAAGATTCGAAGGCGCCCGACCATCGAGGAGCCGACCACTCCTGCTGCGCTGGCAACCGGGCCGTCCTAGCGACCCGTCAGTGCGGCGACCACCGGAGCGAACTCATCGATGTAGCGCTGGGCAACCGTCACATAGCTGATGCCAAAGCGATCGCGCCGATCGATCAATGTCTCACAGACCTGCTCGACGGTGCCGAACAGTGCGTGAGGGTGCGAGGCGAACACGTCGGAGTCGACTCCATACCGTTGTGCCATTGCGTCGAACTGAGGTGCAACGTCGTCACCGATCGCCACAAAGTACGCTCCGATCTCGATTTCGATGTCGTCGAAGCGATCGCCGGCCCCGTCGCGGATCCATTCGATTTTCTCCGCAGTTGCATCCGCCCCCGAGCTCACCACACTGGCGCTGCCGAGCCGGCCTGACGAGTTGTTGAAATTCAGGCTGGCTATGTCGGCCAACCTGCCGGCCAGCCGAAGGATCTTCGGTGCACCGCCTCCGATCAGGATTGGAGGACCCGGTTGTTGTGTCGGGACCGGTCGACCGGCAAAGCCGCTCACGCAGACATACTCACCGCCAAGGTCGATCGGCTCTCCAGACCAGTGGGCCCGCAGCACTTCGACGTATTCCGCAAGTCGCTGGATGCGTATTCCGGGTGTGTCCATCGGGACGCCCAGACCCTCGTACTCGGCAGCCAGCCAACCGGCGCCGAGACCGACCTCGACGCGACCGCGCGACAGTACGTCGAGCGTCGCCATTTCCTTCGCCAGCACGACGGGATGATGGAGATCACAGGCGAACACGCGACAGCCGACCCGCAGCGTTTCGGTGACCGCCGCTGCCACTGCGATCGAGCTGAGCGGTGCCATGTCGACAGGCCTGTGACCGGTCGCGTCGGAAATCGACCCAGGCCCGAAGTAGTGATCCGAAGTGAACAACGTCGAGTACCCATAGGCCTCCGTGCGGCGGACGATGCCAAACCACTCGTCTGCGGATGCTGCCTCGAACGCTTGAAGTCCAAACCGAAATGGTCGTTGCACGAGCTACCTCCATGGGAACCGGGTCACGCCGCCGACCTCGTCGGCTCAGCCGAGTATGCCCGACGCGGGGTTTGCGGTACGTTGCCCGCGTCGCGTAACTTTCCTACGACGGTTTGGCGTCAAGGATTATCAGGGGGAATGAGATGCTCGGTGACCGTTGGATCTGTGACCGCGTTCCGACGGAGCGCTTTCCCAACTACACCCGCGGCAATGCCGGCGAGGTGCTTGCCGAACCGGTCAGCCCTCTCGGCTGGACGTTTTGCTGCGAGCCGGGGATGGCCAAGGGATGCGTCGATGGTTTCGAACAGATGGGTGTGTTCGATGCTTTTGAATACTCCGACCCTCCCGAGTCGTTCGGCTTGTTCGGCGGCTACTTCTACAACTCGCTTACCCAGGCACGCCTGTTCGGCGTGCGGTCAGGGGCCGGATGGCAAGCGATTGACGACGCCTACTTCGATAGTTCGAGTCAGGCGATCCCACCGTACGTCGAGAAGGATTGGCACAACTCGCCGTGCAAGACCGAGAAGCTGGCAGGGACAATCAGCTGGTGCATGAGCACCGACTCGCTTCCCGAAATCGACCTCCAGAAACGCGAAGCCAAGGCGCTTCGTGACAGCAGGCCCGACTTGTCGACGATCACCGACGCCCAGCTGATCGGCCGTGCCCGCACGATTCAGCGTCACCTCAGGGCGATGTTCTCGCAGGTGGTCTGGGCGGCCCTCGGTGGCTCGCTCGGGCCGAGCATCTTGCCGGCGTTGATCGGCGAGATCGATCCGACGGCGACAGCCAAACTGATGACCGGTATCGGCGGAGTCGATTCTGCCGACATCGCCGCCCAAGTCTTCGCGATCTCGCGAATCGTCGGTCACTCGCCTGAGCTCACCGCCGAATTCGATGGCGATCTCGACGGTCTGCTCGAACGCCTCGGAGCGTCTGGTTCGAGCGACTCGACCCGGTTCCTCGCCGCTGTCGAGGAGTTCATGTATGTCCATGGCAGCCGTGGCCCCAACGAATGGGATCCGTATGCGTGGAGCTACGAATCGCGGCCGATGCTGCTGCTGCAAGCGGTCGAGCGCGCTCGCAGTGCCGGCGACGACTCCGACCCGGCACGGACGGTCGCTGCTGGCGGTGCCGAACGTCAACGTCTGATCGAACACTTCGAAGGCGTGTTCGCCGACAACCCTGAAGTGCTCGGCACGTTCCAGGCCGCAGTCCACTCGGTCGGTGTGTTCATGGCCGCCCGTGAGCGTTGCAAGTCGAACAACATCCGCGCCGTGGGCGAAGTACGCCTGTGCTTCCTCGAACTCGGTCGACGCGCCGTTGCCGCTGGCCATCTCGCCCACGAACGCCAGATCTTCATGCTGCTTGCCGACGAAATCGACGATTACATCGCCGACCCGGGTTCGTTCACGGCGGTGCTTGCCGACCGCCAACTCGACTACATATCGCTCTACGACCTCGAGCCGCCATACATCGTCGACGGTGTAGTCCCGCCGCTCAGCGAGTGGGCCCGCAAGGGCGGCAGCGCTGTGAGCATCGTCCAGGTCGGTGACGTGCTCATCGGTGTCGCGGGTTCGCCGGGCATCGTCACCGGCACGGCGCGGATTCTGCTCGACCTGTCCGATCCGACCCGGCTCGAGCCCGGCGACATCCTGATCGCCACCAGCACCGACCCGTCGTGGACGCCGTTGTTCCTCGCCGCCGGCGGCGTGATCACGAACATCGGTGCTGTCGGAACTCACGCCGTGATTGTCAGTCGTGAACTCGGTATCCCTTGCGTGCCCTCGATCGCCGAAGCCACCCGGCGGATCCCCGACGGGGCGACGATCACCCTCGACGGCAGCCTCGGCACGGTCACCATCGACGCTCTGCCTTGAGTCTCACCAGGCCCCACCACACGATGCACTGATGAAGCACGACTCGTCGTTCGGTATCGGCCTCACGCTCCCGCAGCTCGGGCCTCATGTCACATCGTGAGCCCGAAGCCACTCCAGCAGCCACACCCACCGCTGCTGGCGGGAATGCGGTTAGAGGCTGGACTGCGCCGCACAGCAGAACTGTTCGACATCTGGAATCCGGCTTCAGGGACGCCAGAGCAGATCGCCGCAGCCGTCGAACAGATCAATGCCGTGAGACCAACCGACCGACCGCCGATCGGCGTCATCCATCGGTTGTTCACTGAACCGCCGTTCATCGTTCCCGGAGTCGAACCGTTGACGCTCGACGGGCTGGCCGAGGCCGTCGGGCGAGCCCGCGATGCCGGGTTCTGCCACGTCATCATCGACACGAGCTTCACCACAGAGGTCGAGTCACCACAGGACTGGATCGACTTCCCGGCCCGTCTCGCCCCGCTGCTCGACACCAATTAGCTGTCGGCGGTGAGGGCTCGGTCGAGATCGGCGAGCGCATCAGCGACGTTGGTGAGGTGGATCGTTGACCAGCCTGCGCGGCGCCCACCCTCCACGTTGGCCAGGAAATCATCGATGTACAGAATCGACGAAGGGTCGCCGCCGAGTCGCCACGTGGTGAGCTCGTAGATCTCCGGTTCGGGCTTGCGGCAACCGACTTCTGACGAGTCGACGACGACATCGAACAGATCGAAGTCGATCCGACGCTCGAGGTGATCGCGGAATTCCTTGAAGCTGTTGGTGAGCAGAGCGATCGCGTATCCCTCCGAGCGCAACCGCGAGATCCGGTCGATCATTTCGTCATGCAACTCGAAGTCGCCGCACAACAGTCGTTCGTACTCGTCACCACGCAAGTTAAGCCCTGCTCGCTCGGCAAACGGTCCGACCTCGTGCTGTAGCGAGGCGGTTGGAAGTTCACCACGTTCACATCGGTGCCATGGGTGGTCGCCGCTCGAGATCTCACGTGGTCCCATCAGCACGCCGAGCATCTCGACCATCGTGATGCCGTGCCATTCGGCGATCTCGTCAAGCAGCGTGGTGATCGGCGTGATCAGGACGCCGCCGAGGTCAAACACGACGCTGGATATTCTTGGTGACAAACAAGGCTCCTGTCGCATGAGTTATCGGGCGAGGTAGCCGGCGTCGAAGGCGACGCAGATCGCACGCCCCATACCTCCCGATCCACCGGTCACGAACGCGACCTCACCAGCAAATGACGGTGTGAACGTGCCCATACGCGACCCCCTCGTAGAACCGGCTCAGGATGAGACGGTTACTTCAGTCAGACTACAGATACTGTCGATCGCCAGGTGCATGCGCGATGCTGCAATCGCCCGAGTTTTTACGAGGAGGTCAGGTGCTGTTGCGCTTGGACGAATACCCGTTCCATCAAGTCACCGACACATTCGCCGCAGTCGCCGGAAGCGATCCGAGCTGGAACGACGGTCATTACGTGTGCGCCGCCGATCAGAATGGCACGGTCGCATTCACGTCAAATGTGCGGCTGTATTCGAACAACGACGTGCTCGACGGATTCGTGTGCCTGCGCCACCGTCAGCGCCAGTACAACCTGCGTCTGTCGCGCAAACTTCGCCCTGACATGGACCGTCTCGGCGTCGGACCGCTTCGGCTCGAAATTGTCGAGCCGCTCGACGTCGTCCGTCTGGTGCTCGACGACAACGATCTCGGTATCCGCGTCGATGTCACCTGCCACACCCGGAACACCCCGTACATGGGCCCGATCGAAGTGCGTCGCCTTGACGGGCGTCTGCTCAGCGAACGGGCGACCTACGAGATCACCGGTGAATGCGAAGGTTGGGTCGAGGTCGCCGGTGAGCGGATCGAACTGACCCGAACCGACAGTGCCTTCTTCCGTAATCACTCGTGGGGGTATCAACCCCCACGAGGTGGCCCGCGACCGTACGGCGCGCCGACTCCGAACAAACGCGTTCCTGGGCGGCGCCAATGGGTGTTGTTTCACCTCCCCGATCACGGCGGGTTCTTCTTCACCGACCCGAGTGGACGAGCCGCAGCCGGGCGCGGCGCGATCTTGATCGGCGACCGGATCGTGCCCGTTGTCAACATCGAGCACGAGCTCGAGTTCTATCCAGGTGACCGTCGTGTCCGCTCCGGTTCGTTCCGCCTCACCGATGTCGAGGGCCTCGTTCGCGAGTACACGTTTACCGATCTTGGTTGGGTGTACTGCCAAGGGGGCGGCTACTTCGGCGGATTCGACGACGGTCTCGGCCAGGGCGTCTACCGAGGCGAGAATCATGTCGAAGGCGAGGTCTGGGACGTCAGTCACCCGACGACGATCATCGACGAAGCCGGGCGTGAATTCGAACTCGAACACGACTGGGCCGAGAACTTCACGCTGCTCGAATCGAACGGCCAACGCGGGCTCGCCCATTACGAGTGCGTGCTGATTCGTTAACCGCTGGCAGCAGGTCGTTACGAGTTACTTGACGATGACTTCGGTTCCACTCGTGTGAGGACGTGCCAGCTGAACTAATCTCCGGGTACGCCCAGGCGAACGAGGAGGGGAAGATGGCTGATCATCAGATTGCGATCATCGGCATGATCGACGTCGATCCGACCGCTCGCGACCGACTCGTCGAATCCACGATCAACCTGCAGCGCAGCACTCGTGATCACGAACCGGGCTGCTTGAACTACACGATCGCCGCCGACCCCGCAGTTCCAGGCCGGATCAGCATCGTCGAACTCTGGGAATCTGCCGAGGCCCTCGATGCCCATTTCACCCATCCCAATTTTGCGGCAACAGGAGCAGCGCTGCGCGCCGAACCACGACTCGGAGGCACCGCCGTGAAGTACAGGATCGACGCCATTGATGCCGTCAAGGGCCCCGACGGATCGGCCTCGAGTCGCTTCTGGTCCACCGAGAGCTGACCGGGCAACTATGGATCCGCAGTACCGGCACGTCGACAACGCTCGAACATTCGAGCCCACCGAGCACTATGGCACCCTTCGGGAGGGATGCCCGGTGCATCACGTTGCTGATCACGAACCTCCGTTCTTCGTGATCAGCAGGTTCGACGATGTCGTCGAGACGTTGAAAGACCACAACCGGTGGATCAACCGGGAAGGCCCTGGCGTGTTCTACCAAGGCGGCGGAGTGCTCGGCACCACCGACGACCCCGATCACGCTCGCCATCGCCGCGTGCTCCGGTCAGCGTTCGTTCCGACCGCAATCGAACGGCTCGAACCGCAGGTGTCGGAAATCGCTTCAGCTCTGTTCGACGAAATGATTCCGCTCGGCTCGGGCGACTTCATCGAACACATCGCTGCGCCGCTCCCTGCTCTGGCGATCGCCGAGTTGTTGGGCGTCCGCGGCGAGCAGCGCCAGCACTTCCAGCGCTGGAGCACTGACGCCGTCAACGCGCTGACCGGCGGTGACGTCAACCAGTACCACGCCGCCAAGGCAGCGCTCGAAGACTGCGTCGAAGGCGGAGTCGACGAGCGCGACACCTTGCACTCGACAGGTGCTGCAGGTCCGGATGATGTCTTGACCCTGCTCGCCGATGCCCGACGCGATGGCACGATCTCGACACAGGAAGCTCGTCACCTCGGCTATCAACTGCTCGTTGCCGGGCACGAGACGACGACCAGCTTGATCGGGCTGATGCTCTACCGTCTGATCGAGCGGCCGACCCTGATGCAACGCTTGCGAGCGGAACCCGAGTTGGTGCCGAATGCAATCGAGGAGGCGTTGCGCTTCGATTCGCCGGTCCACGGCCTGTTCCGGACCAACGGCAACGATTGCACCCTGCACGACACCACGATTCCTGCCGGAAGCAAGGTTCAGTTGCTGTACGCGTCGGCAAACCGTGATCCCGACCGATTCGAGGCACCCGATGAGTTCCGGGTCGATCGGGAGCGGGTTGAAATCGGCCACCACGTCGCATTCGGTTGGGGTATTCACCATTGCATCGGGGCTCCGCTCGCCCGGCTCACAACCCGCGTCGCGTTCCGCACCCTGCTGGCGCGGATGACCGACATCGAGATCGTCGGCCCGGCCGTACGCAACGATTCGTTCGTGCTGCACGGACTCGTCAGCCTGCCGATCAGTTGGCGCCCGCTATGAGTCTGCTCGATCAGTTCCGTCTCGACGGCCGTGTCGCCGTGGTCACCGGGTCCGGCCAGGGCATCGGCCGGGCGATTGCCTGGGGGCTCGCCGACGCCGGTTGCGACGTGGTCGTCAATGCCCGCCGAGTCGCCGACCTCGAGGTCACGGCAGCCGGGATCAGCGAACGTGGTCGTCGGGCAGCGATCGTCGACGGCGATATTCGAGATTTTTCCGAGATGCTCGCCCAACGCACGATCGACGAGTTCGGCCGCCTCGACGTATGGGTCAACAACGTCGGCGGTTCAGATCAGAAGAACGTGCGGCATCTGATCGATACCACAGACGAAGTGTGGCGCGATCAGATCGAATTGAACCTCACGTCCGCGTACCAGGGCTGCAAAGCGGCGGCGCACCGGATGATCGATGGTGGAGCGATCGTCAACATCGCCTCCGGATCCGGGACCCGCGGTTCGCCGTGGACCGGCCCATATGCGGCGGCGAAGGCCGGGATGATCAACATGGGCCAGACGTTGGCACTCGAACTGGCTCACCTCGGTATCCGGGTCAATTCGGTCTCACCAGGCCCTATCGCCACTGAGGCATACATGCAGATCCTGGGTGTCGCCGACAAGCTCCATGAGATCTCCGCCACGATTCCTCTGGGACGAATGGGAACGCCAGACGACATCGCCGCCGCCGTTGTGTACCTGGCGTCGCCGGCCGCCTCTTGGGTGACAGGCGAACACCTGCTGGTAGCCGGCGGGCGCACACACCGCACCTATCAGTACGCACCGGAAAACAGCAGGGAACGGGGAAGCGATGCCAGCACATGACGCCAAGAACGACGATTTCGTCGACTCCTACGAGGACGTCTCCGTCTTCAGCCTCGGTGAGCAGACCGAGCAACAGCTGCTCGCGACCCAGACCGAATGCACGTTCATGTGGACGACGTCGACGGGAGATCCGGTAGGCGTAATCATGAACTACCTCGAACATGACGGTCACTTCTGGGTCACCTGCACCCGCCGCCGTAAGCGCGTCGCTGCCGTCGAAGCGCGCCCACGGGTTGCCCTGGCAATCTCGAGTCGTGGCACCGATATCGGTCGCAGCCTGTCGATCACGTACAAGGGCGACGCCATCGTGCGTGACGATGACGAGGTCAAAGCCTGGTTCTATCCGGCGCTCGCCGCCAGCGTCCGACCCGACAGCGCCGAGCAACAGGCGGCGTTCGTCCACCACCTCGACACGCCCGGCCGGGTCGTGATCGAGATCGTGCCAACCGACCGGATCGGCTTCGACGCCGAGAACATGTTCAAGAACTCCCCCGCCGGCCCCAGCCGCTCAAAGGTGTGAATCAAAGGTCATGTCGGGGTCACGAAGATGCCAGTGAGGTCGGGCGGGCCGGAGTAGTACTTGGTCAGCTGACGGCTGTTGTAGCGCCAGCCTTCTGGTGTGCGCCGATACGTGTCGTCGTAGTGGCCGGCCATCACCTGCCGTGAGCCGTCGTCGGCTACGACGTTGAGTTCGAACAACTGGCAGCGGCCGCTAGCGGTGTTGATGTCGATGTTGATGTCGATGTTGCTGCCGATGCTACTGTCGATGTTACTGTCGATGTTAAAGGTGCAGCTGGTGTACATCTGGGTCACAACCGCGTACTTGGCGATCGAATCGGACCACATCTCGACGATCGCATCGCGACCCGACACGTCTCGGCCCGGCCCGAGCACCCAGCGTCCGTCGGCCACCCATGTCGCTGCCCAACGTTCTGCGTCGCGATGGCGCACCGCGTCGGCGTACTCGTGTGCCAGCGCGACCAGCGCCGACTCATCGCTCATGGTCATAGTGAGTCTCCGATCAGCGTCGCAACCTGACGCATGTAGGTCTGATGAAGTGCGGTCCCGATGATCGCCATGTTGGGCGCCGGGTTGATGGTTGAAAACACACGGCGACAGGTGAGGTTGGCGCAGGCGCCTTTATAGAAGTTGAAGACACTCCAGTAGTGCAGGTCGCGTTCGTTCAGTTCGACTCCAGCTATGTCGTGGAACAACGTCAGCCACGCATCCGGCGACATCGTCTTGGCGCCGCGCATGGTGATCAGGTACGCCCAGTCTTCGACCGGGTCACCGACGTGGGTGAACTCCCAATCGGTGAAGGCGATCACGCGCTCGCCGTCGTGCACCAGGTTGCCAGGGCCGGGGTCACCGTGAACGATGCCGATACGGGTCGCCTCTGGTGCCCGATGACGGAGCCAGGTGGCGGCTTCCTCGAGTAACGGGAGCGTGTCGTCGGCTGCGGCGCGATACACGTCGTACCACCGGTCGACCTGGATGACTGTCGCTTGTGAGCCGGGGCCCACGGTCGAGGCCAGCTGGGATGCCCAGTCCGTGCGATGTAGCTCGTCGAGGCGGGCGACGAAATCGGTCGCCAACGCCGCACTCATCGATCGATCGTCGCGACCAGTCGAGGCTCCGTCGATGAAGTCCATAATGAAGAACGGTTGGCCGATCACGTCACCCGTCGGCTCGATCCAACGCACCGGGGCGACCGGGCAGCCGAGCGCGTCGGCAGCCTGCATGAACCGGAACTCCTCGGCGCTCGACGTGCCGAACACCCCACCCTGTTCGATGCGCGCCACGAACCGCTCACCGGTATCGAGTGCAATGAACCACATCGCCCGCGAGTTTCCCGAGGCAATCCTGCGCAACTCGACGACCGAACCCGGTCGTCCACGCTGTTGCGACAACCAGGTCTCGATTGCCTCACGCATCGAGCTGTCCTCGAAAGGCGTTGACGAGCGGCGACGTAAGAACCAAATCCTCGTCGAGATGTCGTACGACGATCGGCCGCAACGATCGGCGAATCTCGTCGGCGTCTGGATCCGATCGCACCACTGCTTCGGCGAGGATCCGACCGACGACGTCCATCACCGACGCAGACGCATCATTCCCACGCCAATGCTTCGCAACCAGTTCGTTGTTCGACTTCGCGTCGAGAATCGCCGACAGTTCGTCGACACGGTTCTTCCCCAGTGAAATCGGGCGGTGCCCGGCGTACCGCGCCAATCCCACCAACTGCACAGCCGCCGCTCGCGCCCAGTCGGCGTCATCGACGAGCGCCGGGATCAACACGTCTCGTACGGTCGCCTCGACACAGCGCCAGAGTTCGGCGTCATCGAGCTGTCCCGATGGATCAGCCACGACGGATCCTTGCAACAACTGCCGCTTCGGCATCAAAGTTCCACGACGCCTTCCAGACAGGGTCGACGAGAGCAACATTGAGGCCGTCCCAGCCCTGGGCACAAAACCAGGCATATGTGTGCTCGTGCCCTGACCGAAGGTCGTACCGATTCGTGTGACCAATCATGCGCTCGGCCTTCTCGATGCTGATCGAGGCGTGATGGCGGACTTTGAAGAGGTGCCCGAACGCCGGTGGCGAGTCATCAGCGCTGAGTTCCGGCACGATGTCATCCGGTATGTGCACGACATCGGGTTCGACGCCGACGACATCGGACAACACCGCCACGTATCGATTGACATCGACCGAATCGGCGGAGATGTTGAACACCTCACCGACAGCCGCTGGATGGGTGGCGATCATCAACATCGCCTCGCAGAGGTCATCGACGTGACCGTAGGAACCGACTACGAGCCCACCGTGGGGCACCAGGATCGGGCGATGTTGGAGCAACCGCAGGAACATCGGTGTTTCCATGTCGAAGATGTTGTTGTCGGGCCCGTATATCGCCGCTGGACGAACGATCGTGACCGGAAAGCCGGTGGTTGCGTGGCGGGCGAGCATCGCCGATTCGGCGACCGCCTTGAAGCCGCCATAGCTGATCGGACCGTCGGAGTTCGTCGGCTGATCCTCGCGCCACGGGAACACGCCCGCCCACGACTGGTCGTACGCCATGATCGAACTGGTGTACACGTAGCGGCCGATGTGGCCATCGAGGATGTCGATCAACCCAGCGATGTCGGAACCACCGGCGGCCATCACGAAGCCAGATACGTCGAACACCGCGTCCCAGTCGCGACCATTGAGGGCGGCGCCGATCTGCACAGGATCTGTTCGGTCGGCCACGAGCCGCTCGACATCGTTTGGTAGCGCCGTCGGCGTGACACCCCGGTTGAGCACCGCCACTGACGCACCCCTCGTGCGCAGCGCATCGACGAGATGCTTGCCGACGAACCCGGAACCGCCCAGCACCAGCACACGGCGGCTTGTCACTTCGAACTTCCCGCCGCCGCCAGCACGTCTCGCATTCCTTCGGCAGCGCGAGTCGCAGCTATTTCAACTGGTGCCGCCCACAGATCGGTCGAGCAGACTTCGACGGAGATCGGGGCGACGACACCCATCTCGGCGAGCATCCGCACGAAACCGACACAGTCGAACTCGCCTTGCCCCGGTGGCAGGCGATATGCGAGGCAGTCACCCTTGTAGTCGTCGAGTGTCGGCTTCAAGGTGCCGTCATTGATCTGGACGGCGAAGATTCGCTCCGGCTCGAGCGCCATCAACATCGGCTCGTCGTTGGCGCCTCGCACATGGTGCCAAATGTCGGCGCAGTAACCACCGTTCGCTCGGCCGGCACCCAGCACGAGCGCCGCCGCGTCGGCCGCCGTGGCGATGTTCGTGTAGGGCAGCCACTCGAGGCCGACCAGTAGGCCGTGTTCGGCGGCGCGATCACACAAACCGGCAAAGCCCTCGATCGCCTGATCGAGCCCGCACTCGTACGGTCCGATCGCCTGCAGATAGCGAACTCCGATCGCGTCGGTGAGCTCGTAGGCGAGCGTCTCGACGCGTTGATTGGATTCATGGACCGGACCTTCGGTGGCCCACCATCCGCGGACGGTCTCGACTTCGGCGATCGTGATGCCGTGACGATCAAGTGTGTCGGACAGGTCGGACACGGTTCGGCCGCCGTCGCGCTCGCGCCCCCACGCGTTGGCATACAGACCGATGGCTGCGAAACCGGCCGACGACGCGGCTGCGATCCGGGCATCGATGTCGTCGAATCGGGGGCGGCTGAAATGCGACCAGACCAGGTCTGGCCACGCCAACTGGCGCGCCGATCGTGTTGTCGACATCGCCGGTTCAGCCTGTTGTCGGCGTGAACTGTTGGATTCGGTGGTGTGCGACTTTCGGGCCGCCGATCCAACCGCACAGCTGTGGATCAGCCTCGAAGATCTCGCCCTCGATCCAGACGCCTTTGACGGTGAACACGCCCGACTTGGCGCCGATCGAAACACGCACGTTGCCGTCGCCGTCCTGCTCGTAGAGCGCACGACTGAAGGGATGCACCAGACCGAGCATCGTCAGTCCTCCACCCATTCGCCGAGCAACTGGTGTAACCAGCGCACCTTGGACTCCTGATAGTTGGAAAGCGTCACGCCCGTTTTGGCGGTTTGTTCGAGGCCTTTTTGGACCATTGGCATGTTGAAGCTGTCCTGCTGGAAGACCTTGGCGAGCATCCCGAGTTCGGGGGCGTCTGTCCAATCGTCGTCGAACTCGAGATAGGTCGTCGCCGCTGCCGGAGGTCGCTCGCCGCTAAACGGTGCCAGCAGAAAGATCTCCATGATCGCAGAGCGATGATCGTCGCCGTTCGGCCGGAATCGGTACACGATCCGGTTGTAGGCCCCCCATGGGTGCATATTGGGGAACAACGTGTAGTCGATGTTGTCGATGAACTCGGCGTCTGACCACTCATCGACAGTGTCACCCACGACTGGCCGCCAGCGCTCACGGGCGGCCGCCGCGGACGCGTCGCGGGCGGAGTGCCCCGGTTCAACCCCGATGAAGTTCTCCTCGTCGATGCGAATGTCGAGCATGTAGCGCAACATCTCCTCATCAGTCGGTTCCCAGCTGAGCAACGGGCTCGCCGTGCCTCCGGGCGTAATGATCCGTGAGAACGTGTCGAACACGTCGATCTGGCTATTGACGTCACCGAGGTACGGGAGCGCCTGAGGATGCGTGCCGCCGACATGGTACGACTCGCAGAACGCCTCCTGGGCGATCTTCCAGTTGGCGCGAATCTTTTTGTGCACGTGCCCTTGGATGTACCGATCTTCGAGTGCCCAACGCTCGAAATGCTTCGGTAGGTCGCCGAGAAATTCTTCGAGCGGCGCTGCGTCGGGGTCGGGGTTGATGAACACGAATCCGCCCCATGTGCCGATCTTCGCTTCAGGTAGCGAGAAATCAGCATCATCGACGTGGTCGAAGTCCCACCGCGCCGGGATGTCGGCGAGCTCACCGTCGAGCTTCCACGCAAACCCGTGGAACGGGCAGCGGAACTCGGTGCAGCGACCACTGTGATCCTTCAGTTGTCGACCTCGGTGCAGGCAGGCGTTGTAGAACGCCTTGATCTCGTCGGGGGCTGAGCGGGTGACGATGAACGACAGGTTGGCGATGTCGTACACGACATAGCTGCCGACGTGAGGAAGCTGCTCCTCGCGACAGGCAAACTGCCACACGCGTTTCCATAGTCGCTCGACCTCGCGCAGATGCCACTCGCGTGTGATGTAACGGTCTTTCGAGATGTCGGCGCTGCCAAGATAGCGAGGCGATTCGATACGAAGCACTTCGGGCACGTCATGTCGATCGGTATCGAGTAGTTCCTGGTAGGTGACGCCGCTCGAACGCGGGCCAATCGATTCTGCTGGTCGAGCCATGTGTGAGTCCCTCCGTAGACCGGCAACTTACTTTATAGTGACTCTAGCTTCCTGCTCGGGGCTTCGCTAATGTCGGAGGCGGAGGTTGCACCCATGATCGATGCCCTGAACATGATCCGGATCCATCAGTTGCTGGCCCGTTATGGGCACGCCCTCGACGATCGCGACTGGTCGGCTTTGGCGGGCCTGTTCATGCCGGACGCCGTGCTCGACTACACCGCCGTGCGGGCCAAATCGGTGTACCGCGGGATCGAGGAGATTCTCGCCTACTTTGAACCGGCCAATCATCCTGCCGCTCATCACGTCACGAACATCGTCGTCGACGAGTCGGCTGACCCGAGTGGTCGGGTTGCGGTGCACAGTAAGTTTCTCGTGCCCTTCACGCGTGACTCGAATGTGCCGATTCGATTCTACGGCGGCGACTACCACGACGTCGTCGTGAACACCGATGCAGGGTGGAAGTTTGCAGAGAAGGTGTGCATCGGCCGTTGGCAGTACACCCCTGACTCGGGCGATCACCTCGCCGAATACCGGCGCACATTCTGACCGGTCACATTTGGCGGACTGGGTCAGAGCGATCCCAGCCACCGGCCGCTCCGGCGACCATTGCGTAGAACGTCCGCAGGTACTCTGACGGTTCGTACAACTCGAACATGTGCCCATGCGAGGCGACAGCATCGACGAAATGGAACCGGACGCCTCCTCGCCCCGAGGCGCTCATCGCCAGCGGATAACCGAGTGCCCCGAGCTTGGCGACGGCGAGATCGAGGTGATCAACGAAGAAGGCCAGGTGGTGGAGGCCCGACTCCCCCGGCGCGTACATGTCGCGTACTGCGCTCGGGCCCGACCCGTGGTCTTGCACGAGTTCGACCATCAGCGAACCCCACTGACCGTATGCCGACGTGTGATCGAACGAACCGGGATTGCCACGATGTACGACATCGGTGACTGGAATGTGCGGGCGAACGAAGAACGGACCGGCGCCCAGGTCGGACGCCCATCGGTGTGCCGCCTCAGCAGCATCTTCGACGGCGTAGGCGATCTGAACGGGCGGACCGAGCAGTGTGCCCAACATGTTCACACGCCGATCCCCAGCGACTTCGCCCGGGATCCCTTGTCGTGGTAGTCGGCCTCGTAGCACACCCGCTCCCCGTCGAAGCGGAGGTACGACATACATCGCACCGACCACCGTCGCCCGACGTACTCGGGCCCGAACGATTCAGGCAGGACCACGTCGCCGCTCATCAGGTAATGGACTGCCAGCCCTGACTCGTTGGCCCAGAATTCGTCGGGTATCAGGGTCAGGTTGGTGGTCCGTTTCAAGCCGCCGGCGAAGAACGCCCTGATCGCCGGCCAGCCCTCGAACCGTCCGCTGGCGACGTCGTCGAGCACGCCGTCGGAAGCGAAGAATGGCTCCGGTGCATCGGGGTTGCCTGAACTCCACCCGGCGAAGAGGCTTCCAGCGATCTCGATTCGTCGCTCGACCGAAGGGATTGGTGTGGTTGACATGTAACGAGTGTAGAGAAACTACTGTGACCGTCATGTCCGACTTGCATGACAACTCCGACCGCAGCGCGATCATCGACATCGCCATCGCCTACGCATGGGCACTCGACACGAAGCAACTCGACGACCTTCGATCTATCTTTCTGCCTGATGCGACGGCGATGTTGCGGGGCGTTGAATGCAACGGTGTCGACGAGATTATGCGGCGCATCGGTGGAGCGATCCTCAGGTTGGACGCCACCCAGCATCTGATCAGCAATCATCAGGTTCGAGTCGACGGCGACTCGGCGACGCATCGTTGTTACTTGCAGAGTCAGCACGTGCTCGCCGGGACGGACGGCGGCGACAATTATATTGTCGGCGGCTACTACGACGACCGACTCGTGCGCACACCTGAGGGCTGGAGGATAGCCCACCGGGTGATGCAGCAGACCTGGGTCGAGGGCAACCCCAACGTCACCCGACGGTGACTGGCGTCGTCGCAGTTGTCAGCCGCTCGATCCATGAATGCAAGTTCTGGTTGCCGCACTCGTTGCGCCCGAACATCAGGCACTCGTTGGCGATCGACGGCATCGAATCGGTGATCCCGAGCACGGTCACGAAGTCCTCGTCACCGGTCACGTCGGCGTAGACCTGCCGTGCTGACTCCATTTCGGCCCGGTGCTCGTCGGTCTCGATCGGCGTTCGGCTGTACTGATATGCGACGACGGTGCATCGATCGACGGTCGGCCCTGGCGACATACGGCTGATCATCGTGCGCCTGCCGGGCTGACCGGAGATCGAAATGTTGGGGAACAGGAAATGCACGAGGCTCATAGCTTCGGGCAGGTTCCACTGATCGAGCGGGAGGTCTTTCATCTGCAGGATCGGCTTGTTGGCAAAGCCGATCCGAACGTGGGGGCCGTACACGTCGTATGTGTTGCGGTTGGTGATCGAGCGAACCCCGATGGTGTTGCGGTGGAGATACCCGAGGTGGTAGCCGTCGAGATAGCCGTCGGCGGTGACTTTCCAGTTGCCGCTTTCGAGTGAAGTCGTGACCTCGTAGCGATGCAGTTTGTCGAGTTGCACGTGCTCGAGCGCGCTCGACATGTCACCCAGCCACTCATCGATCTCGAGTGGGAGCCCAGGAGTGAGAATCGAGAACACCACTCCTGATCGTTCGGCCGTGGGGAGCTCGATCAGGCCGGTGACATCGATTGGGCCGAACAGTTCGCGGCCGGTCACACCCACCAACGCGCCCTGAGCGTCGTAACTCCACGAGTGATAGGGGCACGTGATCCGGCGACCGTGCCCGAACCCGTCACAGACAAGATTGGCGCCTCGATGACGGCACACGTTCAGGAACGACCTGGCGACGCCGTCGTCTCCGCGTATCGTGAGGACTTTCCGGCCGACGATCTCCCATGCGCTGTAATCGCCGGCGCTCGGAATGTCGACACTTAGGCAGGCCAGCAACGGCACCTTGAGGTAGATCTCGTCGATCTCGCGCTGCCACTGAACCGGACTCAGGTACCGCTCGACGGGAAGCCGCATCACGTCGTCGGTCAGTTGGCCGCAATCGCGTTCGACGTTGGACAGGAGTCGCGACGCGACGTCGCTGAGTCTGGTTGCAGCCATCTCGTCTCCTTCTAGTAACTTGAGAGTGACTTCACTCTAGTACGAGTGTTGTACTGCAACGATTCCGAGCGACGAGACGAGCGCAACCAATGAATTTGCCCACATCAACACCATCGGTTGTTCTGCTGCGGCGACCAGGTTCAGACGGCCCCCGCCCTCGAGATTTCGCGATCCACGATCGACCGCTCCCAGCGCTCGAAGCCGGGCAACTGCTGCTACACAACATCGTGATGAGCGTCGACCCATCGATGCGCGGACGGCTCGACACCGGTGAGAAGCACTACACGACGAACTTCCAGATCGGTGAACCGCTCGACGGATCGGCGATCGGCGTGGTGCTCGCCTCGACTGACGACGCGATCACAGAGGGTGCCGTCGTTCGTCACCGCATGGGTTGGCGGCAACATGCCGTTGTTGATGCAAGCTCGGTCACGGTCATCGATGCCGAAGCTGCACCGGTCGGTACATGGCTGGGCGTGCTCGGCCAAACCGGCTTCACGGCGTGGGTCGGACTCAAGCGCACCGCAGAGATGAAAACCGGCGACACGGTCTTCATTTCGGCGGCGGGTGGTGCCGTCGGCTCGGCGGCGGGACGCTTCGCCAAACTGCTCGGTGCCGGACGCGTGGTCGGCAGCGCCGGCGGAGCCGACAAGGTCGCCAAGCTCGTCGCCAAGCTCGGTTACGACGATGCCTTCGACTATCGCTCCGAGCCACCCCGCGATGGTCTGCGGCGTGTCGCCCCTGACGGCATCGACGTCTACTTCGACAACGTCGGTGGTGAGCACCTCGTGTCGGCGCTCAAATCGATGCACATCGGCGGTCGAGTCGCGCTGTGCGGGATGATCTCGCAATTTTCAGAGGACGGTCGAGGACACGACATCAATCACCTCATCGAAGCCGTGCTGCGCAGGGTGACGATCCGCGGATTCATCGTTCGCGATCATGAGGATATGCGATCAGAATTCGAGCAGACGGTCTCCGGCTGGCTGCGGTCGGGCGACGTCACAGCCTTGCAGACGGTGACCGACGGCATTGAACATGCCGTCGATGGATTCCTCGACATGTTGCACGGCGGCAATATCGGTAAAGCGCTGGTTCGCCTCGACACAAGCTGGACCGTCTAGAACTCTCCGGTGCGGCACTAGTGCCGGTCGACGCCTGCTATCCGGTTACCGATCGAGCCGACATTGGCAACGAAGCCGCGTGCTCCCAACCCACGATAGGCGGCGTCCTGGTTGAGCATCGATGCCGCCGATGTCTCGATCAACGACACCAGACCGACAGCGATGACACCTGCCTCGGCAATGCTCCGACGACCCCTCGCCGCCCTCACCGCAGGCCGTATCACGTCGACCAACTCGATACGAGTGGCTCGCCGTAACGCCTCAACCTGGAGGTTGAGACCGATCGAGTTGACGAAGTAGACGAGCGCCGGCTGACGGTGCTTTTGAATGAACGACAACACGCTCGACAGCAGCTCCTTGATCCCATCGACCGGTCGGGTCGGTGGTCGGGCCGCCCGGATTTCGGCGATCAGCGCATCGCCGAAACGTTCCATCCCCTGCAACAGAATCTGTTCTTTCGAGGCGAAGTGGTAGTACACGGCGGCTGGCGTCATCTCGACGGCGGCGGCGATGTCGAGCACCGTCACCTCGTCGATCGGAATCGTGGCAAACAATCCCATCGCTCCGTCGACGATGTGATTGCGCCGCGACGGACGATGTGCGGGGCGGCGGGGTGTGGTGGTGGCGTTGATTCGATCTACAGTACGCGCCTTGACCACTCCCCCGTCGACCCGTTCGAAGACTTCCTCCGCCAGGCCGAAAACGGCGAGTCTGCCTGCACACAGACCATCGCGGAGAAACGACATCGTCGCCGCCGCGATCCGGTTGTTTGCGCGTAAGGGATTCGTCGATGCCGCTATCAGCGACGTCGCCGAGGAAGCCGACGTGGTCGTCACCGCCGTCTACTACCATTTCTCTGGAAAAGAGGAGCTCTTCAGCGCAGCCGTGCACGAGGTGTTCGCATCGATCAGCAGGGTCGTTTCCGGTGTGCGCGCCGACGACATGCCCGGCGACGAGAAGTCGCTCGACGCAGTCATCGACGCGGTCTGGAACTGGATCGATTCTCACCCGGACGAGGCCACGCTCGTGCACCTCCAACTTCCGGGAGCGACGCGTCAGATCACGACGTTGCGCCAGGATTTCGAGGACCTTCACATCCAGCGCGCCTTCGGATATCTGGGCCGGCCCGAAACTCGTGGGCGCGCTCCCGCCGCCCGGCGTGCGATTGAGAATCTTTCGGTGCGCACTCTCGTCGACGTGTTGATCTCGGTCCACACGATGCGGTTGGCCGATGGCCCTCTGAGCGACGAACCCAACGATCAGCTTCGCCTCGCGCTACACGATCTCGCCCACCGCCTCGTCACGATCGACTGATCCCGACCCGGCTCTGCCAACATCCGACGATCATGAACAACAAGCACAATTACACCGATGTCCGCGGTCTCGGCGTCGACGATGAGAAACGGGCACGGCTGTACGAGGCCCAAAGCGAATGTGTCGTGGCGTGGACCAACGCCCATGGCTGGCCGATCGGTGTAATCCACCGTTTCGTGTGGCAGCACGATCGGTTCTGGGTTACGTGCACCGATGATCGTGTCAGGGTTTCAGCGCTGCGTCGGCGTCCACAGTGCTGCGTCGTCGTGTCGAGCGAGGGCACATGGCTCGGGAGTGACATCACCACCACCGCCAAGACACTCGCCACGATTCACGACGACGATGCGATTCGGGAGTGGTTCTATCCGGCGTTGGCCGGACGTCGAAGGCAGACGGCCGACGGCCGAGCGGAGTTCCTGCGACGACTCGACACGCCTGGACGGGTGGTGATCGAGCTCGCGCCGGTCCAATGGATCACCTATGACGGGGTGAGGCTCGAGTCGTCGCTTCGCGGCATCGATTACGATCCGAGGCGGATCAAGCCGAGCCTCAATCGGGTCACGCCGCCGCCCGGCGAGAGTGTTGTCGCCTTCGACTGAGCTTGTCGTCAGGTGTGGTCGTTCAGGTTGGGTCGATCTGCACAATCGCTGTGCCCACCAACGGTCGGCTGCCATCTGCGCGTTCCAGCCAGACGTCGCACGTGGCAGTACCGGTATCCGGGTCGACTCCGGTCACCGTGCCTCTCGCTCTGATGTGGTCGCCGTCGTACACCCGGCCGGCGAACTCGACGTGCAGACGCCTCACACAACCCGGCCCGCGCCAGGCCATCAACATGTTCACCAGATACGCCACGTTTAGCGGGCCCTGGTTGATGACCTGGCCGTCGAGCCCTCGCGAACGTGTCGATCGTGGGTCCCAGTGGATCGGGTTCGGGTCGCGATAGATGGCTGCGGTGACGCGCATCCGTTCGGGGCTTACGTTGCTCATCACCCAGTCAGGAATTGCAGTGCCGACGACGACCTCAATCGGAGCAGTCATGACGGCCCGTCGACACCCCGCCACAGGTGCCACGTCGTCGTCGCCCGCGCCACCATCGAATCACCGGCGCTGAGCTCGATTCGAAAGACGACATAGTCATAGGGCTGAGAGTCGTCGAACCGGCGTTCAGCCTCGATCACCTCACCGCTACAGAGGTACTCGACCGACTCGCGCAGCGGTTCGAACCACTCCCAATCGTACGACTTGAGGCCAACCCGATCAGGTCCCTCTGCCTGGAACAGATCAAACAGCTCGGCGATCGTGAGCCCGACGCCGTCGATCGGGACGTGGAAGAGATGGATCGGATGCGCGAGATCGCCCGGCATCGGGTTGCCGCCCGTTGCCTCGGTGAGCAGAAAGTTCTCCCAGTGCTCGATGGTGCGCACTCCACCCGGGAATCGATAACCAACGAGATGTTCGACGCCGCTGATCACTGATTGTCACCCGGCAGCGCTTCCCGCGCCCATTCCCTGGCGGCGTCACTCGCCACCCAGGCGACGGCGTTACGGATCAGCCGACGGTACGAAAGGTGTCGCATCGTGTCTGGGCCGTGACCAGGGAGCAGGTACACGAGTGGACTACCTCCGGCGGGCTTTGCCCATCCGACGAGGCGACTGCCAGGGGGATGCCCGATAGCCGGCCGCTGTTCGCCGAAACGGACTTCGTGATAGGTGGAGATCATGCTCTCCGGCGAGATCTCGGCGTCGGTGGCGAGCAGCGGGATGACTAAACCCTCGTGGATCGGGCAGAGATACAACTCGTCGACGAGTTCAAACTGTTCGACACCTTCGCAAACCGGATGATCGGGTGCCACGACCTCGACCTGATAGCGGTCCATCCGATAGCCGGACGACGGCCAGTCGACGTCGTGCAGGGTGCCGGGAGCGTAGAAGAACCGTCCTCCCAATATGTCAGCCCATTCGTCCCAGCCCGGCCACCCAGCGAGCGCGTGATGCGTTGCGACGATGCCTTGTCCGGCTTCGAGCAACCCACGCACACCTGTACGGATCTGCTCGTCGGGTCCGTCGCGTGTCGGCTCGGTCCCACGTGCCAACTGCAATCCCGGGAGATCGTGGAGCAAGATTGTGTCCCACTCGCCGGCGTGGTTGGGATGTAGCCAGTGTTGGGCCTCTGGCTGGGTGGCGTGACTCCACTCCCATCCAAGCTGGTCGCACACCGCGCCGAGCATGTCCTCGAAGGCGTCGATGTCGACACGATGCCCGCCGGTGATTGCAAGCAGCCGACCAACACTTTTCGAGCTCATGGATGGTCGACCCAGTCGAGCAACAGGTCGGGCACGTGCAGGTGGGCGGGTACCCGGTCGGCACCGATCATCTTGTCGATCCAGGCGTGCACGTGCCAGATCCGACGTTCCTGGTAGTTGATCACCTGACCGCCGTGTGCGGCATGCTCCATCGAGCGTTGGATCGGTTCGAGGTTGCGATAGTCCTCGTCCATCAAGACATCGAATCGGTCGAGCCGCTTCTGCCAGATTTTGCCGCCGGGGAGGTCACCGTCGCCCCAGTCGGCTGCGAACCACACGATGTCAAGACGGGTGCGGTCGATGGCGGTCGGCCAGAACACGAGGAAGGGGAATCCGGCGGCGTGCAGTGGACTGATGATGTTGGGGAAGATCCCGGTCGCCGGCTGGACCTGGTCGCGCATCAGTGCCGGAACGTGGGCAATCGTCCCGAGTTCATCGCGACCATCTGTGCGCGTGCCCGGGTTGACGATCGACAACATGTTCTGGTGCCCATGTTCGAACAACGAGATCACGGTGCCGCGCGTGTCGAGCGTGGGTGCAACTGTTGTTGGGTGCACGGTGCGGGCGTGATACACCTCGAGGAATCCCTCTGCCAGGATCTTCCAGTTGCAACGGATCTCGACGGATTTGGTGTCGATCAGCCGCAACGGCGACCGGGCGATGTCGGCCAGCAACTTGGGCATCGGATCGAGGAAGTCGAGCAGCGGCCCGGCATCAGGGTCGAGGTTGACGAACCACCAGCCACCGAATTGCTCGCAGCGCACGGGCGGAAGGCTTCGCTGTTCCGGGCACAACCCGACGAAGTCACGTTCGTCAGGTACTCGAACCAGGTTTCCTCGCAGATCGTAGCTCCACGAGTGGAACTGGCATACGAGCATGCGTGCCGTGCCAGAGTCACCGCGAACTACCGGTGCCCCCCGGTGGCGGCAGGCGTTGTAGAACGCTCTCACTTGGAGATCGTCTCCTCGTACTAGTAGTACGGGTGCCCCGGCGATATCGCACAGCTTGTAGGCGCCGGGCTCGGAGAGTTCCGACTCGTGACCTGCGTACAACCACACTCGCTTAAATACGTGTTCACGCTCGAGTTCGTAGAACTCGGTATCGGTGTAACGCCCGATTGGAAGATCGGGTAGGGCGGGGAAGTCGTCAGGTGCGCCGGTGCGGGCGGTCTCGTACGCCGACCGCTCACGGAACTGCTTGAGGTAGGCCTCGTCCACTTCGCTCCCGAACTCGTTACATAACGATGGTTGCGTAACAACCTAGCCGACGCCCGAGCGCTGGCGCTTCGTCTCAGCGATCGACTGCTGGCCGATCCTGATTGGCTGGTTGCCCGTTACCAGTATTCGAACCGAACCGAGGCGATCCGCGTGGCAATCGAGGCCGCGATCAAGGCCGAGCGCTCGCGGGCAATCGACGAGCAGTACACCACCGCGTACACCACCTACCCCCAGACGCTTGACGAGTTGGCCGATCTGACATTTCAAAGTTCCGCCAATCTTGCTGACGACGCTGAAGACTGGTCATGGCTGTGATCGACCAAGGCGGATCTGGTGGGCCGAGTTTCCTGACGAGAAATCGCGTCCCTATCTCGTACTGACTCGGCAGCGGGCGACCGAGCGGCTGGCCGCCGTGATGGTGGCGCCAGTCACAACGAGGATGCGTGGCTTGCCGAGTGAAGTCGAGTGGTTCGCCGAAGATGGAATCCGTCGGCGGAGCGTGGCCAACTTCGACAATCTGCGAACGATCGACAAACATCACCTCACGCGACGGGTCGGTGTGCTCACCCCAGGCAGGTGGCACGAGGTGTGCGCCGCAATGCAATCGGCAATCGACTGCTGATGCGATCGAATCGAGAGTTGTCGATCAGCCGAAGGGGTCGAAGCCGAAGCTGGCCTCCCCGGGGCGACCTCGTCGAGGCTGATTCCGTACGTCGCCAAAGGCCACGCTGTCCGTGGATGCCTCGCAGTACGCGCACTTGCCGCTTGTCTCCGCAAGCAATTGATCTTTCGCTTGCTTCCAAATCGACGAGTCGAAGATGTGACTAGGTGGATCGTCACCTGCAGCAACCGCTTGGCGAATGTCCCGCTGTGCCCGCACCAATTGGAGTGAGTTAGGGCTCACGCCGGGTCTGGTTGCGCGCACGATGGTGTAGTTCCATTCGCCGTGCCAGTCGTGGGGATGGAGGGGAACGGCGGCGAGTTCGGAGTTGCTGATCTTGACGCCTTTTTCGTAGGTGGTCGGGTCGTGGGCGGCTTGGATGGTGAGCCCGGTCGTGGTGGTGGTGGCGGAGATGAGCTCGATCACGGTCCGCAATGTTTCCAGCGGACGGCCCCGCCAGTTGATGGTGATGTAGCTGAACATGCGGTGTTCGATCCGGTTCCACTTTGAGGTTCCCGGCGGGTAGTGGCACACGGTGATGCGCAACCCGGTCTCGGCTGCGAGCGCGGCGAGGTGGGTCTTCCATGCGCGTAGCCGGTAGCCGTTGCAAACCGCACGTCACGACCACTCCCGACACACCAATGTTGTCGTCTGTTGCCGCGTTTCGTCTCACAGCCGTCTCACGGACGGGACAAGTGCCGGTGTTCGTCTTCGAGCCCGGAAGGAGTGCGGCAGCGGCCAACCGGGTTGTCGTCACGACGACCACTGTCGGGCCAGAATGTCGTGCCGGAGAGGCGGCACGAGCGCGCATACCCATGGCAGTCAGAGCCCGCGTTGTTCGCACGTCTTTATCCCGTCTCTCTCGTCGCATCTTTCGCGTATCCTGACGATATGTCCTCAAAGCCGGTGAGCGTGGTGTTGCACGACGATGTCGCCGACGCGATTCGTCGCGAGGCGTCCCGCACCGGCAGGACCGAGACTGAAGTCGTCGAGATTGCCGTTCGTCGCCTGGTCGCGCCGTCCGTGCTCGATCGCCTCTGGGAGAGCGCCACGCTGAGCGAGGACGAAGCGATGACCATCGCCATCGAAGAAACTCGCGCTGCTCGAGCCGAACGACACGCCGGCTGAACCGACGCGGTCGTCGTCATCGACGCGAACGTGTTCATTTCGGCTGCGTTGTCGGCGCATGGTCCGTCTGCCATTCTGGTGCGGGCGGCACGCGACGGCATCCTCGATGTGGTCGTTTCCCGCGGCTGCCGCCGGAGGTTCACGATGTGCTGGGGCGTCCGCGCTTTCGCCGGTTCCTCACCCTGACCGAGGTCGACGAACTCTCGGAGGAGATCGGCCGAGTCTGCCGAACCGAGCCCGACCCGGACCAAGGGCCTCCAATCCTGCGCGACCCCGACGACAACTACCTCGTCTACCTTGCCCGCCAGGTCAGCGCCGAATACATCATCACCGGCGATGCCGACCTGACCAACGAACACCTCGAACCACCCGCCATCACACCCCGCCAAGCCGTCGATCGATTCAACCTTGTATGAGTCGCCAAGGCGAGCGCCAGTTGTCACTTTCTCAGAGCCTCTACGTCACCCGGATGAGTTCGAGCGCGACATACCGGTCTGTAGGAGCGCGTGACGTCGCAATTGCTCGACGACAGAATTGGCCCATCAACGAGCCCGAACGACAATGTCTGACATCGGACGCGCTTCTGCTTGAGCCGCGAAGGGACGCGAGCGACAGGATGCCGATGCGCCGATCGGAGCGCGTCACGCCGTTGTCGGTGACCGCGAATCTGCGCCGTTGTTATGGGTGGCTCTCGAAGGCGATCGACTCGCTCGACTTCGCCGGTTTCCGAGTGCTCGCCCGCATGTCTCGGACCGCGATTACCGAGTGGGTGCGAGTCGGTGAGCGAGTGATCGCAAGTGCCCGTTCCTGCGCTGGGTCGATCCCAAGACGAGCGAGCGCTATGTAGGCGAAGACCCCGCTCACGGCAAGGATCCCTCAGTTGCTCACGACACGAGTGCGATGGGGAATGACCGATTCGGACGCTCCCGATGCGCCGATATGAGCGACTCCTCCGCAAGAGCGCGGGCGTCGTTCCGCACGCGCGATATGTGCGGATCGCGTATTCGTGAGGTGATGCCGATCGGCAGTTCGGCGCTACTCGGTCATCGGTACCGATCCGGTAGTCGCGAGGCGTGACGAACCGTCGCGCCGCCAGTTTCGTAGGCCGGTTCGCGTGCGTTCGTGGGAGTGGTACGTTCTGCGACCGTCGCCAACGTGGCGATGAAGAGAAGGGATTGCTCATGGCTAAGTACTTGCTCAGGGGAAACTACAAGGGAGATGGAATTAAGGGACTGATGAAGGAGGGCGGCTCGAAGCGTCGCGAAGCCGCTTCCGCAGCCCTCGAGTCCGTGGGGGGGAAACTCGATTGCTTGTATTACGCGTTCGGGGACACCGACGTCTTCGGAATCTGCGACCTCCCAGATGTCGCCAGCGCGACCGCGGTTTCGCTCATGGTCAACTCGAGCGGTGCGCTGTCGGTCAACCTGACACCGTTGATGACGCCGGAGGATGTCGACGCAGCATTGACCAAGTCCCCGTCGTACCGGCCGCCGGGCGGCTGAGCCAACCTGGCTAAGGGATTCCCAGGCGTCGTCGTCACCGCACCGACCGTTCAATGGGCAGCTGAGCGACCGCGGCGCGTCAATGACCGCTCAGCGGGCACCGACAAGACGCATGCCGATGCTAAGCAGCCGAGCAGAATGCCCGCTCCGGCGCCTCAACGCACGGAGCAATCCGTGCAAGAACCACGAGCGTTCGATCACTGGCAGTCTGGCACCTGAGGGTCGCGCGATTTCTTCCAGTGCGCAACCGTGCTACCGGCTGACTTCAAGCCGATACCGGAAACGCCCACTGGGAAGCCACGACACCAGGCGAACAAGGTATGCCGTATCCTGGGCTCGGCTGCGCACGGCGTGCGCCGACCCTTTCCTCATGAGCCAACACAAGCAACGGCATCGCCGTAACGAACCGACACCTGATGACGTTGCACTCGTCATCCGCGGCGATCAGCTCGACCCTCATGCCCTGGCCGAAACGTCCAGGGAGAACGAGGCGACCTACGGCTTCTTCGGCATTTCGTGTTCGTCGAAGTCAACGGCGCAACCTTGGACACGATCGCATCTCAGAAGCTCGCAAGGGCCGAGTGGTTGGCTGTGTTCACGTCCGGTGATCTCGTACGGGCAGACCTCGAGCTGTGGGACACCGGCCAGTCACCGCACTACGATGTGGTGCACTGAGACGTCGCCGAACTCGTCGCCAGATTTGTCGGCTGCACGCACCGTCTCGTCAAGAACCCGCACTATCAAGACCCTGATGGAGGTGAGTGACATGGACATCGAACTGCGAGCAGACCTCAACGTTGAAGACGACGACGGCCTCAACTGGAGCACTATCGCCCGCGCGGCACGACCGGAAGAGATCGTGCCGGGCGCGATCGTCAAAGCCGGCACTGATCGCTTCTGGTCGTGGGTTTGTGTTGAAAGCGTGGACGCTGACGGGCAGGTGCATTTCCGGCAGATCACACGACGCGAGGCGCAGAGCAGCGGCCGAATGGTCACCGCCTGAAATGCAACGCATGGCTGCCCGTTACCCCATCACGTCACCGTGATCAACCGTCGCCAATGCAGTCGAGGGATATCGCCTTCGGCTTGTGTTGTCGAACATCACGACGGACACTGGTGCCGACCGGGCGTCTGTGCCGTCAAACACGCTGGCCGCACGACACCGCGACACGGGCAGCAACGGCAGGCAAGCACGGCAACGCCGCGGTGGCGACGTGGTCGATGAGCCATTGTACCGATGTCGTTTCGACGATGGCCTGCGTGGCCGTGTTGAACTCGTGGCCCTCGCCCGGGTACTCGTGCCGCTCGACGGGCAGACCGGCGTTGAGCGGCGCGTCCCGTGACGCCGTCGCGAACGCGACGGGACCGAGTCGTCGACGGTCCCGTGGTGGAAGATCACACCGGCATCCCCGGTTGACTGGCGGCGGCGGCCGTCGTTCCGCACTACGCGTTCTGCGCAGGGTGCGAACGTGTGCGTGCAGACTTCGGCCGTCGCCCTGGTCGACCTGATTGGGCAGGTTCCTCGCCTGAGGTCAGATCAGGCCGGTAGCGCGCGCCACGACGAGGCGCCTCGTGTTGAGACCGGTCTTGGCGAAGATCGACTTGAGGTGATCCTGCACGGTGTGCTCGGACACGAACATCGCCCGCGAGATCGCTCGGGTGTCGTGGCCGGTGACGAGGTGATGGAGCAGTTCTGATTCTCGGTCGGTCAGCCCAGCGACTCGCGCGTACAGCGGACGGTTCACCGATCCGTGCAGCACGCAGCGTGACCCACATCCCGTCGTGGAGGTGCACTCGGGCGCGTGCGGGGTGATCGTCGACGCCGCGCTCGCTGGCGAGCAGCTGCGCCCCGACGTTGAACGCCGCCGCGGGTATGGGCGCTCGCGCCGCGTCGGTGGGCAGCAGGGCGCGCAGGTAGCGATCGGCCTCCGCTGTCTGCGCGATCGGGCGGAGCTCGTCTGTGACCAGCAGCAGCACCGAGCCGCGCTCCGTATTGTCGTCCTCCTCCGCCGGGGGCGAGTTGCGCTCGAACGATCGGAGCATCGACCATCGCAAGGCCGGTGTCACCATGTGGATGACTTCGCCGATCAGCGCCCGCTCGACCGGCGTGCACGTGCCGCCGACTCGCCACAGGTCGAGAAAGCCCCAGCAGCCATGCGCGTCGCGCAGCACGCTCGACACGACGTCCGTGATCCCGTGCGCGGCGAGGAGGCCGGCCCATGCGTCCTGCGCCCCGGTTCCTCCCACCGCGTCGACGAGCGTCACCGGCGTGCCGGTCGAGAGGGCGGTCCAACGGTTGATCGTGCTGGAGTATTTCAGCCGGATGAGGGTGGGCAGGTCGACGCCCGATGCACCGCCCGGTCCGAGGTCGGCGACCGGTGACGAGCCCACGGTCGTCTCCGGATCGGTCAGCAACCAGACGAAGGCGTCGAACGGAACGACCCGGCGGACCTCGTCGAGCACGCGCACGCGGAGGTTGCGCTCATCGATGTCCTCCCGGCAGATCGCGGCGATCCGCGCTACGTGCGCCACGCGATCACGATACGCACGCCGAGACCGAACCCCATGAACCTGGGATGGTCACCTCGGGAAGACTTCCGTACGGTCGTGCTCATGACCACGCTGCACATCGAACACCCGATCACCGACTACTCGACCTGGCGCACCGCGTTCGACGGGTTCGAGCCGGCTCGCCGCGCCGCCGGAGTCACCGGACAGCGGATCCGGCGCCCAGTCGACGATCCGAACTACATCGTCGTCGCCCTCGACTTCGACTCGGCGGACCGGGCGACCACCTTCCGGCAGTTCCTGGAGACCAACGTGTGGTCGGCGCCGGACGCCTCGCCGGCGCTGGCCGGTCGGCCGCGCACGCTCATCCTGGACGACGTGTGAGCTGCACCTGCTTGTGCCGAGGAGGAGACTCTGGCTCTTGACGGTGTCGAGTGCCTCGACGGGAGCCCTCGAGACCGAATGGTCAGCACGTAGCCGTCGGGATCGTGCGCAAACCCCTCCACCCAGCAAGCTCCGTCGATCTCGGGCTGCACCATGTCGCGCAGAAAATCCCGCCGCGGCGCACACATGACCTCCAGCGACCGACGGGAAGCGCTCGCGGAACCGGCGCGATCCGTCGCGGCCGACCGGTAACGGGTTGGAACCCCAGACGGAACGGTTGGCTGGCGAATGAAATGTGGTCGCCGCGTCTCTTCACTTCGCCGAGCCTTCTAACGACGGCTCAGTACTTTCCGGGAGGGCAATTTCTGGATCGAGACCAAAAAAACGTCTCACAGGCGTCTCAGAACGCCGCCGATAGTCAACCGCTTACCATGTCTGAACTGGTGGAATGGTGGGCGATAC
>JANOTN010000232.1:0-6768 GCA_031416375.1 Ilumatobacteraceae bacterium | reverse complement strand
GAGACCTCTTCGGCGAGGAACCCTGCGTGTAGCGCCCACATTCGCCGCTCGTTGCGATCGGCTGCGACCAGGGCGCCGGTATCGTAGGTGACGCCGTTCATCACGCCCTCTTGCGTGACGACGCTGTTCCACGAAGGACCGCCCGAGCCCGCGCCAGACCATCAGCGAGCTCATCGGCTGTGAGTGGCCCGTTCGTTCGTTCCCACTCGGCGATTCCGCGTCTGCCGGCGTCGAGGCGAAGACGATGGGCGGCCGTGTCTGCCAACCAGGCGCTGACGGTCGTGCCCTCTTGGGCAGCGGCGTGGTCGATCGCCTCGGCGAGGTCGGGTGGGAGCGAGATCGAGCGTTTCTGACGGACAGCCATCTCGTAATAGTAGTACAGGCGGTAGGACAATCGCCATCGCGGAGGTGCACAGAATGTGCACAGGATTTGCTGGTACTCGGTGATACTGCAGCACACCACAAAGACTGCACGGACTGAAGCCCCAGACCACAGCCCACGGGCCGGACTGGACGACACCAGAAAGACGCCGTTTGGCGGTCTTAAACCCTCCTACACGAAAGTGTGTACGGGTTCAAATCCCGTCCTGGGCACCACGATCTAACAGGTATTATGCGAATCGACATGGTTCGGTGACCCGGCAGAATCCAGATGTCGCGAGCAGCGCACGTGGTCGTCAGCGGAGATCCAACAGTTCTTCGAGGTGCTGGCGGGGGAGCGGTTCTCGATGGCCTTGGTTCTGTTAGCAACCACGGGAATGCGTCGCGGCGAGGTGCTCGGCCTGCGCTGGGAAGACATCGACTTCGACGGCCGCGCGTTGTTCATCGTCCAGACCCTGACGACCGTGCGAGGGGAGATGCAGATCGGTCCACCGAAGACGGGGCCTCGACGCCGACGCTTGCGGGCAGCACCGGGGCCCGGAACACGATGTCGAAGGCGGCGACGAACCCGGTATCTCGTGATCGGCATCAACGACGAGAGCGCGCACTGGGGTCACTTGGTGGGGGGCCGCCAGAGTGAGCTGATCGGAAGAGCCCAGATTCGGTCGTCGATTTGGAAAGGTAACGCACCGCTGTACAGCACCGCCCCAAAGATGAATGCGTGACCCATCCGGTCGCGGAGCCACAGCAGGCCCCTGGCGTCGCTGCGATCGATGCTGCTCGATGACTTGACTTCGAGGCCGACGATCTTGCCGTGCCGTTCGAGCACGACATCGACCTCTTTTCCGTCGCGATCGCGCAGATGGAACAATCCGGTGTTTACGGTGGCGGTCTCGATGTAGGTGAGCAGTTCGGTCACGACGAATGTCTCGAACAGCTGACCGACGAGGGCGACATCTCGGCCAAGTGCTTGTTCGTCGACGTTGAGAAGATGAGCCGCCATACCGGGATCGGTCACATGGATCTTGGGAGACTGCGTGAGGCGGTGTAGGCGCTTGGTATGCCATGCCGGCACGCGGGCGATGATCGACAGATCTTCCAGCAACCCGATATAGGCATCTGCGGTTCGAAAGTCGACTCCAGCGTCGTTTGCTGTGGCCTGCTTATTGAGCTCCTGGCCGGTCCGTGCGACGCTGGACTCGAGAACAGCTCGTAGCTTTGGTGCAGGCATCGTTCGGCCTGAAATCTGTCCGGCATCGCGGTCGACGAGTTGGTCGACGTAGGCGCCGAACCATCTGCCGCGGTTACGACCGGTCAGCTTTCGCGCGGCTGGGAACCGTCCAGCGACAATGGTCGCCAGGTAGTCGCTGCGCCTGAGTTCGGACTGCTGATAGGTCCGATCATCCCGGTCGAAGAAGCCATCGATCGGGTTGTAATCGTCGCGTCGTTCAAGTTCTGCTTGGGTCAGGCCGAACATTCGAACCCGAATCAGGCGCCCCGTGCCCGGCCAGGTCGCCGCCTGGCGTGCTGCACGCACTGACCCGGTGACAATGAAACGCCCCGCCCGGTTCGATCGGTCGGCATCAACCGCCCGCTTGATGGCACCGAGAATCTCGGGAGCCTCCTGCCATTCGTCCACAAGCACGGTGCCCTTCGACGTGGCCAGAATGCCATCGGGGTCCTCGACCGCCGCACGACGCATTCCTGGCTCGGAGAGATCAAGGACCGTGTCGGCGAACCGAGACATCGAGGTGGACTTTCCGCAGCCGCGAGGGCCCACGACCAGGATTGCTGGGAATGCCGACAGCAGCTCATCATTGATGAGCCGCTCAACGCAGCGTGTATAGAGATCCTCAGCCATCGACCCACCGGAATAATGAGACGCTGCCCGTGTTACAACTGCTCACGACCGTCCACGCTTCTCTCTGATCCATGATCTGCCGAGCTTAGAATCCAGTGATCGCCGAGTCAAGAATCCAGTGATTGCCGAACAACCGGTCGAGTGATTTGCGTAGTCGCACCTGTGCAACGTGTGCACAGGAGTTGCCCCATACGGCCGGGGACTGGACGGACGACACGGACTGGAGCCCCAAACCACAGCCCACTGGGCGGAATGGACGACACCAGAAAGACGCCGTTTGGCGGTCTTAAACCCTCCTACACGAAAGTGTGTACGGGTTCAAATCCCGTCCTGGGCACTCATCTACCAGGTATTACGTGATCGACAGCTCTTCAACTAAGCGCTACGGGGTGTCCAAGGCCACCTTCGGCTACCTGCGCGCCTACACCTGGGCAAGGGTGCCGAAACGCTGACACCGCGCCTCGGTCCGATCCAACCACACGCATGTTGGCGCTGAAGGCGGGTGTGCATCCCAAGGTCGTGTCCGAACGTCTGGGTCACGCCAACGTAGGCATCACGCTCGACCTCTACTCCCACGTTGTCCCATCGCTGGCGAAGGATGCTGCCGAGCAGATCATGAGCGCCACGTATGGCGAGCAGCCCTGACGCCTGCAGCGGGCGAGCTCGGAATGTGCAAGATCGTGCACATTCACGGAAGTGAGCGTGCTTGCACATTCAAGAATGTGCGGGTACGCTCTCAACCATGAAGATCCGAACGGTGAACGAGCTCGGAGCAACGATTCGACGAGCGCGCAAGCAACGCGGCTGGACGCAGGACGATCTCGCCGTGCGAGCAGGCATCAGCCGACGGACGTTGGTGGCGCTCGAAGGCGGCAACCCGCGCGGCGAGATCGGCATCGTGGTACGTGTCATCGCTGCCCTCGATCGTGAACTGGCGATCAACGAGCGCTCCAGCGGGG
Organism: Ilumatobacteraceae bacterium; assembly: GCA_031416375.1. Lineage (GTDB taxonomy): Bacteria > Actinomycetota > Acidimicrobiia > Acidimicrobiales > Ilumatobacteraceae > Ilumatobacter. Next base: position 3,567 of record JANOTN010000232.1, on the reverse strand, counting down.
GAGGCGACGACCTGCTCGGCCACGTCGCCGGAGCGGCCGAGTGATCCGGGACCTCGCCACGCTCGTTGATGGACGGCACGCTGGAAACCTGTCGCAGGACCGCAACGGTCGGCTGCGGTACGTGTATGACGCCGACTACCCGGCCGATGCGACGCCACTCTCACCCAGGTTGACCGTCCCTGGCGAGGAGTACACGCATGCGGAGATGGCGCCGTTCATCGCCGGTCTGCTGCCGGACAACGACCAGGTCCTCGATCGCTGGGGGCGGCTCTTCGGTGTGTCGCCGCGAAATGCGTTCGCGATTCTCGCTCACGTCGGTTCCGACTGCGCGGGTGCCGTGCAATTCGTGCCGCCTGATGCCGTCGGCGAACTCGACGGTGGGACCCTCGAACTTCTGACCACCGCCGACGTCGCCCAGATGCTGCGCGACCTGCGCACCGATCCCTATACCTGGCAGCAGCCTGCGGGAGCACGGGGAGGGCACTTCTCGCTCGCCGGCACCCAGACCAAGTTTGCGCTGCATCGCACGCCCGATGGGTGGGCACGACCGTCGGGGCGAATCCCGACCACACACATCTTCAAACCGGCCATCCCCGGGATCGCGCACCACGACCTCAACGAGCACCTATGTTTGCAGGCCGCCAAGCGTCTCGGGCTACTCGCCGCCTTGTCCGAGCTCGCCCGGTTCGAGGACGAGCGGGTGTTCGTCGTCGAGCGCTACGACCGTCGCCGGGTCGACGGTGAGCTGCGTCGACTACACCAGGTCGACATGTGCCAAGCGCTGGGCGTGATGCCCGACCTCAAGTATCAGCGAGACGGCGGCCCCGGTCCGGCCGACATCATCACCGCGATCCGCTCGGTGTTCGCCGGCGAGGCCGACGTCGACCGGTTCGTGCGGGCGCTGGTGTTCAACTGGCTGATCGCTGGCACCGACGCTCATGCCAAGAACTACGGACTCGTGCTCAGCGGCACCAACGCCCGCCTTGCGCCGCTCTACGACGTGGCGTCGGCCCTCGTGATGCCCGAGTGGAACTGGCACAAGTGGGAACTGGCGATGCGAGTCAACAAGAAGGGCAAATTCAAGTACCTGAGCATCGACGACTGGAAGAAGTTCGCCGCGTCCGCGTACGTCGACTTCGGCACAGTCGAGGCGGCCATCGCCGAGTACGCGCCGGTCCTCGTCGAGGCGGTCGCCGACGCTGCGCGCCCGATGGACCTCGACGCCGACGAGCGAGCGTTCGTCGGCCGCTTCACGGATGCGCTCGCCGAGCACATCTCGCGGGTCGTTGGTCGGTGACTGTGATCGGTCGTGCGCCTCCGGGCCGGTGGTTCATCCTCCCCACCTGATGTCCATCCGGACGGTGGGCCCGTCGGCGACGCAGAGGAGCCGTTCGAGTTCGTGGCGGAGCTGGTTCGGTGCAACCCGGTCGATCGTGTAGATCCGCCGGTCGTGGGCGAGGGCCCACGACCAGGATTGCTGGGAATGCCGGGACGGACGATGGTGCCTGACGTGAGCCGGTCAGTGGTCAGTTCGGTGAAAACGGGTTCCACTGCATGTGTTAAGTTCCGGTCAGGGGGTTCGGACGATCGGGATCGCTGGTTCGCCAGCGAGCCCGACTCGGATGGAGGGAGACGGAAATGCAACAACGACCAGGGCCTGGACAAGGATCTCCGAGGTTTACGGGCTGCCAACGGCTGAGACTTATCATGGCCGCGCTGGCGGGAGCGATAGGAACTTCGGTTCTCGTCGCTCCCACGGTGCACGCAGCTGCACCTATTGCGGTTGACGACTCGGTGACCGGCGTTTCCGCGGTCGCGTTCGATGCGCTGTGGAACGACTCCGACGCCGACGCCGATCCGCTGCAGATAACCGGGGTCACGCAGCCAGCCAATGGCACGGCGTCGTGCGAACCCAACGGTGGCTGCCTCTACACCGCCGGCGCCGGGTTTTCAGGTGTCAATTCGTTCACATATACCGTGACCGCCGGCGGCGAGTCGGCAGTCGGCACCGTCAGCGTCACAATCAGTCAACCGGTCGTGAATGCGGCCACGCTGGTGGCAACTGACGACACGTTGCTCACATCGGCCGGTGTGGCGGGCGCGGTCAACGTGCTCACCAACGACATCGGCACGTCGTTGACGGTCTCGGCGAACGCCGCCCCGACCAGCGGTTCGGTTTCCTGCGTACCGGCGGGCACCTGCACGTACACGCCGAACGCCGGCTTTTCTGGGTTCGACGGTTTCACCTACACGGCGTCGAACGGCGAGATCACGAGAACGGCATCGGTGCTGATCACTGTCGCGCAACCGGAGAGCCCGACAGTCACCGCTACTGGCTAACCATTGGCCACTAACGACACGGCCGGCACGTCGGTCGCGGGTGGTACCAACGCTGCGTGGCGTGTGGCCTCCAAACCGCCCGCAGGCAGCGGTAGCGACGCCCCTGGACTCGCCGCAGATCTCACCGTGGCGGTGGCAGGTAACCACACCATCGTGCCCGGATCGTTGACCATGGCTGCCGGTTGGACCTCAGCGCTGGCCGGCTCCTCGATCACGTTGACTCCCGGCTCGACCGCCACGCTCGGCGAATCGCGCACTGTCGCGCTTCCCGCGCCCAGCACCCCGATCTCCCAAGGCACCGGCGGCGACGGTTTCACACCGACCATCGTCGGCAGCAAGGTGTTCGCGATCTACCACCACACAGGGAACACATCGGTGACGTGCATCGACCGCGCCACCGGTGAACTCTGTATCGGGTACCCGATCGCAACCAACATGAGCTCCGACAATTACAACGGGCCGTCGGCGGTCGTCGGAACGAAGTTCTACACCCGGCTCACGGCGCCGAGCAGCTCCGTGCTCGGTCTGTTCTGCTGGGACACGGTCACCAACCAGACGTGCGGATATTTCGTACTCGACCGAAACGTGGCGGGTGACGGTTCGCCGACGCTGTTTGTCGCAGGCAAGATCTGGACGATGTCGTCACAAAATGGGCTGGTCTACTGTTTCGACCCCGCCACCGGGCTCGCCTGCGGCCCTCCGGTCGACGTCGGATTCGCGGATACGATTAGTGACCCGATGACTGACGCTGTGTCGCACGGTGACCGGATCTACTTCGGGTCGTCGAGTCTGAGCAGCGTAGCCTGCCTGAACTTGACGACCGGCGCGCGATGCGCAGGCTGGGAAACGCCGGCAACGATCCCCAACCCTCCTCACCCCCCTGGCAGCCCGATGAACGTCGTCAACCGCTACACGACGTCGGGTGTTGTCGACGGCGTGTGCGTCGTCTCCGCCACCGGCTCGCTGTGCTTTCCCGACGCCGGCGGTGCCGGCACATCGGGTCCCGCCTGGCTCAACACGCCCGGTCCGTACTTTTACAGCATCGGGCAGGAGGCCGAGACCGGAACACGCACCCTCTACGGAGCGCTCGACGTTCAGGGGATCATGTGTTGGGACTGGACCACCAATGCTCAATGCGTGGGCGGTGGTTGGGTCAACGGCCAACTGACGACCGACACCAGCAACAATCCATTGCCGAACCGCGGTCTGTACGGGGCAACGTTCGAC
>JANOTN010000231.1:0-7541 GCA_031416375.1 Ilumatobacteraceae bacterium | reverse complement strand
TGCGTCATTTTGTAGCGACACGGATGCTGGCGTCAGGTGTTGCTCTGCGGGTCGTGTCGGCGCGTTTGGGTCATGCACGCTCATCGACAACTCTGAACGTGTATGCGGCGTCGATGCCAGCCTGGGACCGGGCTGCCGCAGAGATGCTCAGCACACTGTTACGCGCAAGCTGAACGTTCCCGTGGCTGCCGATGGTGAGGTTGGTGCCCGTTGTCAGGTGGCCAGTTTCGCCGAGGCGACGAGCCGGTTCACGAATTGCGACAGACCGACCGTTGCTAGCCGTTGCATCATTGCGTCCCATGTCTGAGGTGGGCGTCGATTGGCTGAGATCATCGAGTTGATCACGTTGACGATGTCGTCTTCGAATCCTTCGTCCAGCAACGAGCAGAAGAACTCGTCCGCCGTCACGATTGTTGGTTTGATCACTCCGACTGGGTGGCACTGCGGGTTTGAAGTCTTTGGTGTTGTTCGTGACAAGCAAGGCCGCACCGTCACAGGCGGCCGCGGCGAGATGCATCAGATCGACCCGCCTCGGTCCCGGTCCACGATGCGGCCGTGCTCTGGTAGATGGCGGAGGCGATCCGGGCATCTGGGAATATTTCGCATATCTCGTCGATGAGCCGTTGAGCGTTCGCGGGTGCCAGCCCTTTCTGGTCGACGAGGACGCGGTGGCTCGACGAACCCCGTTGCGGCCGTGTTCGCGTTCCGCTTTGAGGTTGTTGATCTCGGTGATCGAGATGATCCGATGTTTCGATCCTGGCTTGTACCGGTGGGTCAGTTTTCCGTCAGCGATGAGGCGGTCAACGAATTGGCGCGAGACCCGAGCAGTGTCGCCGCGTCGGCTGGTGAAACACCGGCTTCGGTCGCGTCCGGGTCGTATTGACAGGAGTCCGCTCGATGGTCACACTGCACCGATGTCGGTCCGGGGCCTTGTCGTTTCCCTGCGTCAGCCCGGCATTGCAAGGAAGCAGTCGACATCCTCAGTGATGCGGTAACGCGTAGGCCGCATGGGTAGACGTCAATGCAGTTGATGTCTATACTTAGATCTATGACGACGAAGACGGCGCTCAACATTGATCGAGACCTCGTGGCTTCTGCAGCGCAGATCCTAGGAACGTCGGGCACTACGGCGACCATAGATGCCGCCCTACGCAGTGTCGTTAAACGGGCAGCGCGTGAACGGCTCATAGGCCGGATTCGTCGGTTGCAGCCCGATGACCGTGCTGCGATTCTGACGGCATGGCACTGAGCCGTGGCGACGCACCTGATCGATAAGTCTGCATGGGTGCGCCTTGGTGATCCCGGTGTGGCACCTCGATGGCCGGCGGCTCTGGTGTCGGGAGCGCTCGCGGTCACCGGTGTCGGCATGATCGAGATCTTGGTCGGATCGAGAACCGCGTTGGAGTTTACGACTGACCGCAGTGATCTTGACGCCATGCCGCGGGTCGCTCTGAACGATCGAGTGATCGACCGGGCGTTGGAGGTGCAGGGGCTGATGGTCCGTGCCGGAACTCACCGAGCACCCAGTCCCGCCGACCTCATCCTCGCTGCATGCGCGGAACTTAACGGTCTGATCGTGCTGCACTATGACAAGGACTTCGATCTTATCTCCGCCGTGACGGCCCAACCTGTCGAATGGCTCGCGCCACCCGGTCAGATCCCGTAGCAAGTCGCTCGTCGTAGCGTGGACCGCTGTACCTATTCCGGCGGCGGCGCCTGAGGAGGACTGCCGTGGGAGCTCACTCAACGAGTTGCTGTCGCGGCCACCACGTCGGTGCTGGTTTCGGTTTCGAGTGATGGGTTTCGGCCAGTCCGCTGGGAAAGGACGCGGCGGTATCTTCTTCGTCCGTGAGGATGTGTGGCGGGTAGATATTGAGGTTGGGCGTGACAAGGTGACTGGGCTCCGCCCGCCGCCCACGAGAACCAGGGTGGATCGAAATTCACCCACACCAAGGTGCGCGGCTATCACCCGTTGTACGCGGTGATAGAAGGCACCGGCGACATCGTTGATTCCCGGCTCCGGGGCGGCAACGCCGCTAGTGGCAGAGGTGCGGTGGTCCTACGATCGTTCGCCGTTCTCGAACTCCTTCACCGGTCACTCGCCGTAGCGGCAACACCGGACGCGTACCTGTTCACTGACTACGGCGGTGTCACTGCGTGGAAGCCGAACCGTGTGACGAAAGCCTTCGTCCGCCATCGCCGCGCCGCCGGGCTTCGCCACTTTCGTCTACACGATCTTCGCCATTTCATGGCCACCGAAATGCTCCAAGCATCGGTGCCTATCGTCGTGGTGTCGCGACATCTCGATGATCGCCGAGTCTCCACAACGCTCGACAGTTCATTGTGGTGCGGCTGATGAGCAGGGGCTGGGGCCGTCGTGGAGGAAGGAGTAGTCCTTGAGTGCCTGGCAGGCATCGCTAACTCGGTCGAAGATGTCTCCCAGTGAGGCCCGGGTCATCGCATCAGCAATCAGTTGGTCGAGATCGGTCCCGACAGCGTCGGCGATCGCGGTGAGGAGGTCGTCCTTGCGGTCCACGAACCGGGTGAGGACCTCGACATAGTCGTCGTGCGCCTCGCTGAGCGATCCTGGCGGATGCAGTCCGCGCATGTCCGACATCATGCTCGCGACCGCGTCCGCGAAAGAAGTGAGGAACGTGGTGGCGACATCGCGCGGATCGCTGTCGTCTGCTTGTTCGATCGCCTCGTACGCCCGGCTGAGTGCGGCATTGAGCCGGGAGTCGATGCCGCCCATCTCCGCCATGTAGTCGAGTTCGGTGGCAGTCAGCGGCACGACTTCCGGCAATGTGCCATTGTTGAGCGTGCGAAGGAACTCCTCCGATGCAGCGTCAGTGTCGGCGCTGATAGCAACCAGCACGGCCCCACCATCGGGGTCTTGCACGATGGCCCCGTCGTCGTCGATCCTGACCGTCATCGACTCGAGGGTGACGAGGTCTGCTGCGACGGCGGCCATCGCAGCGAGTTCGTCCCACAGATAGAATCCGTCGAGGGTCGCGCGAGACTCGGCCAGCTGGTGAACAGTGCGAGCGGCAGGCCCGTCGAGCGTCGCCAGTCGGCGCAACAGACGCTCGGTCCAGGGCAAGTGGTTGGTTGCGTCCAGCGGGATGAGGGTCACTGGAACACCGGAGGCGAGCACACGGCGGGCAGCTTCGGGGTCGATGTAGATGTTCCATTCCGCGGCCGGTGATGCTTCGACGTTGCCAGGTACGTTGATGGCACCGCCCATGATCACGATGCGCTCGATTCGTTCGGCAAGTTCGGGGTGGGCCGCCAGCACCACACCAAGATTCGTCAACGGGCCGACCGCGACCACAGTGATCGGTGTTGTTGCCGCCGTCAGCGTGTCGATGAGGAGTTGCTCGGCATCGCGGGCCTGTTCGGAGTCCACTGCTGGCAGCATGTCGGTGCCCCAGCGATTGACTTCTGTGCGCCATTCCTCGGGCCAGTCACGATCACCGATCAGCGGGTCGTTCCTCCCGCAACCCACAGGTACGGTGTCGTCGCCCGCAATCGCGAGCAGGGCACGGGTGGTGCGGGTGCCCGGCTCGCAGTCGGCTTCACCCGTGCCGGGCAGGGTGACGGCGAGGAGTTCGATTGCGGGATGGGATGCCAGGTAGAGCAGCGCGCTGGCGTCGGACAGGGTGGGGCTGTAGTCAAGCACTAGCTGCACTCTCGGCGTCGCACCAGTCCCCGTCGAGTGATCGTTGGAGGAGCAGCCAGCGACCGAGAGGACGACCAGCGATGCAAGGAGGGGCGACCATGTCTGCTTGATCTTTCGTGGGGTGACCGTCAACGAGATCCCAGCCAGATGACGCCGGCTGGGCTGGTCGACCACGACCGCTCGCCCGCCATCGACCTCGATTCGGCTCGAGTCGACATCCATACGCCGTTTGGGTTCGAGCTCGCTGGTGCCTCGGGACCGTAGGGGGAGACATGCCAACCGTGCTCCCGCTGAGCGAGGCAACGGTTCAGCGATTGTCTCGTCGGCGTGGATCACCGGCGACGCTCTCCCAGCGGGGATCGCGAATGGCAACGGTGCGTCGGCCCGATCGAGTGCCATACGTCGCTTCATCAGTTGCTCCCTAACGTTGTGGGTTGTCTCACCTGTCGCGGTTCGCTCGTCGAGCGGTTCACTGTCTCGATACATAGTCAGACGATTGCCAAGTCGAAATGGGTGACACCCAATCTGCTTTGCAGGTCCCGCGAGCAGTCACAGATGACTCTCGACACCAGCGAGAAGCCCGCACGAACAACGATCTGCACCCCATCGATGACGGTTCAGCGGCTCGGTCTGCATCTTGCAAGCGCCCGAGACACAGCGCCACCCGCGACTCCGGGGATTCGGACCGTCCGGTTTCAGGGCGTCGGCGTGCTGTGCCGAGAACGCACACCGCTTTGTTCGGCATGCTCCTCGTTGACGATCGCGTCGGCTAAGCGTTGGAACCTCATTTGATCGTCGGCTATCCCTGATCGGACTGGCGACACGACAAGGTCCGTGCGTGCCGCAATCCCATCGTTCGACACTGTGGACCTCTGTGCGCTGCTGCGCGAGGTGAATCGTTTGGGGGCGCCCGCGGCACGAGCGACCCCGGCAATATCGCGGGATCACCAGCCCGCGGCCGACCTTTCGGAACGCAATGGTATAGCGGTATACGAACTGGACGGATTAGACGGACTGGACGGACGGTTTTGCGGACTGTGGAGTACTGCAGGGCACTGGACGGACTGTACGGACGGTCTGCATCACCTTTGCCAAGGTGAGGGTCGCGAGTTCGAATCTCGTCATCCGCTCCAACATAACACCAGGTCAGCGACCCTTTCAGGGCCGCTGATCTGCATTTTCGGCTAATCAGTCTACGATCGGGTCTACCATCGGGTTGGCTTGACGGGTTGGCTTGACGGGTTGGCTTCGCCCTTGATCACACTGGTAAGGCCGCCACCCGACCGAGGTCGCCTCGTTCGAAGCCCCACTCGCCGACGGCCGACGAGGTCCCGGCCTTTGACCAGAGCACGAGGGTGACACAGAGGGCCTTCCCTGAGGTACCGATAGTTCGTCATTGGTGGAGCGAAACGGTTGCGTCGAGCGCGATTTCCGATTAGCTTTACAATCATGTCAGGTGTAAAGAATCGTCGCCGAGGAGCCACTCGGATTAGTTCGAAGCACCAGATCACGATTCCCGCCGATGCTCTGCGAGCTGCCGGCCTGGCGATCGGTGAACGCGTCGTCGCCCACGCCGATGGCCCTGGACGCGTCGTCCTTGAACGCGAGCACGACGTGCTCGCCGAGTTCGTCGGCGCGTTGACCGGTGCCTATGCCCCCGACGAAATCGACGTGTTGCGCGCCGAATGGGACTGATCCACCTCGACGCCGGCGTGATCATCGGCTTTCTCGACGGCAACGACGCTCACCACTCGGCGGCACGCAAGGTGCTCGCCGATGCACTGCAGGCTGGCGATCGACTGGCGATCGCGTCCTCAGCATTCGCCCAGTGCCTGGTAGGGCCAGCACGTCGGGGCGAAGCCGAGGTCCGAACCGTTCGAAACCTGATCGAACGCCTCCCGATATCAGTCATCGCCCTCGACGTCGAAATTGCCACCACCGCCGCACGGCTGCGCGCCACACATCGCTCGCTTCGATTGCCCGACGCGCTCGTGATCGCAACAGCGATCGAAGATGCCGCCGACCAACTGGTCACCACCGACCGCAAGTGGCCAACAGCAACAGCGCTCAAGCTCAAACCAGCACTTAAGCACCTCTGATGCATTTTGATGACGGTCGACGAGCACAGCATCGGAGGGGTTGTCGGCGTGTGGTAGGGCACGAACTCATGGTGGTGGTCGTACGCGGCTGAGTGACAAGGCGTTACGCGAGTTGGTCGCTTCAGCGCAGGCCGGTCCAGCGTTTGGTGCTCAGGCCTCGTTTGCGACGTTGCTTGAGGCACGGAATCAGCCTTGATCGCCGTGGTTGTCACGAGATCGAACATCGAGCGGGTCACGTCGGCGGCCCCTCGACACAGGCTTGCCAGACCCGTTCGATCTCGGCGACCAGGAATGCCCGAGCCGACCGCGTCGCTGCCTCGGCGCACGGATGCATAACGCGTAACGCAGAACTATGCCGGAGCGGTCATCTTTGAGGGGTGCAGATCGGCGCCTCGGGCGCGCCTGAATCGGGCCTCCTCGGGGTACTCCCGTCGCCGGTGGGGTCGTAATCCTCCGCTTGGATGGTTGAAGACAGATGGTTGAAGATGGTTGCTAGCGACACCTATTCACGGTGTGTATAGTTGGCTTCGTGTCAACGAGTCATGTGCTGATGGGTCTGCTCGTGGCCGGTGATCGCCATGGATACGACTTGAAGAAGGAGCACGACGAGCGCTTCGCTGGTGCTCGCCCGCTTGCGTTCGGGCAGGTGTATGCAACCCTCCAACGCCTCGAGAGGCAGGGGCATATCGAAGCTGTGGAGATCGAGCGGGTCGACGGACCTGATCGCACCGTTTACCGGCTCACTGATTTGGGGCGAGCAGATTTGGATTTGTGGGTGAGCGAAGTCGAGCCGCCCGCGCCGTTCGTCGCGAACCCACTCGCGACGAAGGCCACGATTGCATTCCTGATCGGCGACGCCGACCAGGCTGCCGACTACCTCCGCAATCAGCGCAACGCGCACCTTGAACGTATGCGCGAGTACACGCGAGTGAAGACCGAACCGGCCACGCCGATGCCTGAAGTGCTCGCCGCCGACTATGCGATCGCCCATCTTGATGCCGACCTGCGATGGCTCGACACTGCGCTTGATCGCATCACTGCGCTGAACTACCCAATCAAGACAGAGAGCGAGCACATCTCATGAATACCCACGCACCGCTCCCATCGGCGCATGTCACTGGCGCCGATCCGGGCGCTGATCGGGCCGTGCTGTCGGCGCGGGCGCTCGTGTATTCGTATGGCAACACGCCGGCGTTGCGCGGTGTGTCGGTCCAGGTCGGGGCCGGTGAGATTCTGGCGATCACCGGTCCGTCCGGCTCTGGCAAGTCGACTCTGATGTTGTGTCTGTCGGGGGTTCTTCGACCCGATGCAGGCGAAGTCCGTTTCGGAGATCATGTCATTTCGAACGGCAGCGAGTCTGATCGTTCCAAGTTGCGACGCTCAGACTTTGGCATTCTGTTCCAGTTCGGCCAACTCGTTCCCGAGTTGACGGCCGCCGAGAACGTCGCGCTCCCACTGCTCCTGTTCGGCGTTAAGCGGAATGCAGCGATCGCGGCCGCAACAATGTGGCTCGATCGGTTCGGTGTCGCCGACCAGGCGACATCGCGACCGCTGGAGATGTCGGGTGGCCAGGCGCAACGCGCGGCAGTTGCACGTGCGATGGTGACCGAACCGTCGGTGCTGTGCTTGACCAGCCGGGGCTTCGGCCCGGGGTGATCATCGCCTTGTTGCTGTTGTGCGTCCCGCTCATGATCTTCATGGGATTGTGTACACGAGTTGGCGCCCCGGCCCGTGATCGCCGGCTGGCGATGTTCCGGATGGCC
>JANOTN010000230.1:0-7572 GCA_031416375.1 Ilumatobacteraceae bacterium | reverse complement strand
TCGGCATATGTCCTGACGAGTTCGGTGATTCTTTCCGTGAACTCGTCACGCAGATCGCGTTGAATTTCGCGGATCAAGTTGCCGATCTGATTCCCCATCTCGAACTGCACATCGTCGAGAAACTGGCGAACCTGGCTTCGGGCCGCCTGGCGTCGGGCGGCGATCTTGCGCTTGCGATCGTCTGCGATCCCCATTCCCCCGAAGACGGCACCGATGCCAAGCAGCACCGGGTTCGACGCAATCAACACGCCGGCGGCCGTCGGGAGAAACGTGCCGAGCATGCCGAACATGTAGATCCCGCCCTGCGCACCGCGGATCGAGGTGATCGTCGTCGTAAACGCCTTCTTTCCGCCCGAAGAATCTTGTTCGAGTGCCTTGCCCTGCCACATTTCGGTGACGTCGAAACCGGTGCCGATCGGCGAGAGTTCGGCTAGTTCAAGATGTTCCTCGCGAAGCAGGTCAACGACCTCGACGCGGACACTGCTGCGCCCCTGTTCGAGGTCGACGAACACCTGGGTGACTTCGTTGGCGACGACAGTCTGGATGTACCTCGTGAGCTCATCCCATTCGTCGCCTTTGGTGAGCTGTTCGATTCGCTCGTCCATCATCCGAGAGATGTTTCGAGTTGAGCCTCGGAAGCGATAGTTGACGTTGTTGGACAGATCAGCAACCCGATCACCAACGAGCACGTTCCATTTCGCTCCAGGGCCGCGAAGGAACTCGAGTCGCCCCTTGGCCTGCTCGAGCGCTCGAAGCGCTTCGGCAGCAGTCGCCGGGTCAGCAAGGATCGCCTTCTCGGCGCGCATGCCGGCGAGTACCTGACCGGCGATCGCCGAGACGTCAGCGATCGATCGTTTGGTTGCGGTCGCCTTGGCCGGACCAACGACGTCATCACTCAGATGCTTGACGACGTCAGGCACGCGACTGAGATCGTTGAGCGACTTGTCTTTGCGTCGCAGCGCCTCGGTTCGCAGCGCACTGCTCACGGCTACCATTGGCGGCGCAAAACCGGCACGTTGAAAATGGCCACGGTTGAGATCCATGATTCGCTGCCAGTTGGGGTACAGGTCGATCTTGGTTTGGGCGAACAAGACGGTTGGGCACAGCTCACTGGCACGGCGCAAGAACTCGACCTCTGGCGCGCTCAACTCGGCGGACGCGTCGCTGACGAAAATCAGACCATCGGCGAACGGCAGGAAGCTCAGCGTCGCTGCCGCGTGCCCGGCACCAAGACCGCCCATGCCTGGCGTGTCGACGATCACGAGGCCCTGCTTGAGGAGCGGACTGGGGACGATGATCTCGACCCGGTCGACCCGCTTGTGGTTGCCCGGATTGCCGATCTCGCTGACCCAGTCGTCGACCTCACTAATCGTGATCGTCTGCGTGATCGGCGGATCACCCGCTACGCCTGATTCCGCCTTGCGCCGCACGATCGCGCTCGGCTGTTCGCCCCACCGTACGAGCGTGATTGCTGAGGTGGCCAGGTCGTCGTCAACTGGACAAACCGACTGCCCGAGCAGCGCGTTGATCAGCGAACTCTTGCCCTGTTTGAACTCGCCGACCACACACACAACGGTTGAGGGCCGCCGCAGACGAGCTGCCGCGATCGACGCTCGCTCGGCAAGATCGGTGCGACCAATTCGCTGCAGGAGCTTGGCTACTTCGATGATCAGCGCGTCAGCACCCGCCGGCGGCGTGTTTGCCACGGTGCTTGCCTGGGTGTTCGATTGCGGTGACGTGTCGGTCATTGCCCGAGATCGTCCCACACTTCTCCGGCAGCCGCTTCAGTGATCTCGCTGCTGACGATGTCACTGCTGAAGTCGTCGAATGCGCCGCTCTCGACCAGTTCGACTGCCTGTTCGACATCTGCCTCGCCGCTCGCCAGGGCATCGCTCAAGTCTCCCGTACCCGCCAGATCGAGTAGGGAGGTGATCGCAGGATTGTTGATCGAGTTTCCGTCCTGGAGAACGGGAACTTCAACGGCAGGTTGAGTTCCGTCGCCCGGAGTCAGATCGAATCCGGTCACGTCAACGTCTCCCGACACGTCGGAGCTGCGTTCGCCGTCGGCCGCCCTCGTTCCGACGAACTCGGCTTCCGCGTCGATCGCCGTATCGCCGATGAGTATGCCGGCGTCTGCTCCCGCGGTGGTGATGATGTTGCCCGCTTCGTCTGTGATGTTGCTGAATCCGACGTTTGCGTCAGCGGCAACTCCCTCGCCACCCAGTCCGGTTGCACCAGCCTCGATGCCAGCATCAAACAGCACGTCGCCGTCGGCTTGCAGGCCGATCGACGCATCGCTGTGCAGCTCCGTGCCGCTGCCGAGCGGACCGTCGAGCAGGATGTCAGTGGTGGTCGATGCTTCGAAGCCCTCCGGTCCCAACTCGATCGAAGCGTCGTTGTGGAAGCTGGCACCGGTGTCACCGGGGCCGTCCAATAGCACGTCGACCGTGCTCGTCGCACCCCAGGTTCCATCGGCGTCGCGGTACAGTTCTCCCGCGATTTCGCCGCCAATCGAACCAAACGGCAGCGGCAACGTTCCCTGAATCTGGCCACCGATCGAAATCTCGCCGTCGAGGCCGATGTCCATGTGACCTTCGGCGTAGGGAAATGGGCCCCAGTCGATCCCGATCGACCCACTCATGGCGAGGCCATCATCGGAGTCGTACGAGATTTCACTGCTAGCGATACCGAGGTCGAACCCTGCGTGGGCAGCGAATCCTTGTTCACCGACACTGATCCCAACCGAGGCGATACCAAGGTTGAGTGCGCCAGTCAGTTGGCCGTCTTCATAGTCGATGTCGATCACGCCACCGGTGATGAAGTCGACCGGATCAAAGATGACCGTATCGGCGACGGTAAGAGTCCAGTCGACGACGTCTTCGACCACATCGACGACGACTTCGACGACGTCTTCGACCACATCGACCACAGCCTCGACGACATCCTCGACCACATCGACCACAGCCTCGACGACATCCTCGGCTGCGTCGCCCACCCATTCGACGGCGTCCTCGACGGCGTCGCCGAGATCTGACATTGCCTGTTCAAACCAATCCATGACGTGGTGTCCTCTCTGTATCGACGTGGCCGAGGTCTATTTGGGCCGCGATCGGTGTGTGGAATGCATGGTAAAGAATGTCGGCTCGCCCGTCACCGGGAGCATTCCCGGTTCTCAAGGGAATCCTGCCTGTGACGGGTGAGCCGATGAGGCTCTGGTGCTGTACAGTCCGGCCATGCCAGACGAGCAGCCCACCAATACCTCGACTTCGCACATCGCGGTGCATCCCAGCTCGATGGTGCCTGGGATCCCGCCGTTCGTGTTCTCCGTCCCCGACGGTTGGGTGATCGATGAGGCTCCAGGCGCGTTGTGCGTCGTGCGTCAACCCGCTGTCGACGACGACGGATTCTGGGTCAATGCGATCATTCGGCATGACAAAGTCCCGCGCGCTGTCGACTTTGAGCGGGCGGCCAAAGTCACCTGGGCGAAGTTGAAGAAATCGACGCCGAGCGCGACTGATAACGGTGAGCGTTTGGCTCGATTCGGGAGCAATGTTGTCTACCTCCGAGGCGTCAACCTCGACGGACCGACCGGTAGGCCGCTCGCTCAGATCCAGGCAATGTTCTTCGCTCCGGTTACCGCGGGCGGCAAACTGGTCGACTTTTTCCAGATCGTCGGAACCAGCCAGCGCGACGAATCGGTGCAGGCCAACATGGACGTGTTCATCGAGTTGATTTCGGGCTTCCGCTTCGTCTGACATCGCAACAATCGGGGCTACGGCTCTGACGAGTTACGGTTCGAACGACAGGGCGTCGGGTGCGGCGGGGGTGATGTCGCTGGCGATGTCGGCTGCGAAGTCGACTTCTGCTTGCACGAAGTCGTCGACCGGCGGACCGATCGGCTCGATCTCGATGATCGGCCCACCGACGATATCAACGACATCTATGACCTGCTCTGTTTCGATCATTTGTGCGACGGTCGCCGCACTGCCATCGATCACGATCGGCTCGGCGAGTTCGACGGCAGCAATTTGCGTCTGTTCGAACAGTGTGGCAACCGACGCGTCACCGAGCACGTCAACGGTGTGATCGACGATCAGCAGGGGCGGTTCCGCTGGCGGGACGTACGTGGCCCTCACGTCGGTGACAACGGGGAGTTCGCCATCGGTGTCGACCTTGACGTCGAGTGACTTTCCTGCTGGGAAGTCGATGTCGGTTGGCCCGGAACCGGGTTCGGCGATCAGCATGTCGAAGTCGTCTTTGAGGCCGTGCTCGGCCGGTTGATCGAGACCGATCAGGATTCCCGTTGGTTCGACGGCCGACTCGATATCGATGACGGCCAGATCAACCAATTCGGCCGTGAGGAGCGGCTGCTCAGCGAGCACAAACGTTTCATCCGCGGCGTCGGCGATGACCGGTGGTTCGGCGACTACAGACTCAGCCAAAGCCGTGTCGGCTGGTGCCGCGTCACCCGCCTCGGCGTTGGCGACGGGCTCGGGCTCGGGCTCGAGCTCGGGCTCGGGCTCGGGCTCGAGCACTGGGGCGATCACTTCAGGAGTCGTCGCTGGCTCGGCTTCGTTGTCGCGTTGGGCTTCGCGCACGAGAGCATCGATCTTCTGATCCTGCGTGAAGTCCTGGACTCGCTGGTCGTAGTCATCGCGAAGTGCAGCGAGCGCGTCTTGCGTGCTTTGACCAGGTGTGGTTTCGAATCGCTCAACGGCGTCGATCAGCTCCTGTCGGAGTTGCTGAGCGTCCTCTGGACTCGTGCCCGCTGGTGCCTCAAAATCCTCGAGCCGCTCCAACAGCGTGGCCCGAGCGTCCTCGAACTCGGGTGAACCGGATGGTGCGATTGGAGCTGCTGATTGCGCTGAAGCCACCGGAGCTACTGGTGTCGCCGGGTTGGCTTCGATCACGCTGGCGGGGGAGTCGCTGGTCGTCGGTTGTTGCCGAGGTGCTGGAGCACCCGGTGCATCGGCGGCCTGCGATGGCGCTGCCTGGCGTGCTTCCTCCTGGCGTTGTGGCTCCTGGCGTGCTTGCTCCTGCCGTTGTGGTGCCGACTGGCGTTCACCCTCGGCGCGTTGCGTCTGACGCGGGGCGAACGATTCCTGAGCCTGCGGCGCCTCCGCCGCCAGTGGTGTTCCGACCGGTCCGGCAACGGGCTCGGGAACTGGGGCGGTGGCGTCGGGGCCGCCGGCCTCGTCAAAGGCGTCCATGCTGTCCTCGGCATCACGCTCCGCATGATCGGCGGTTTGGAAACGGTCCCCGGTTTCGGTGTCGGTGCCAGCAGCGGCAGTGGCCGCACCAGCACCAGCACTCGCCAGGCCCGCTTCGTCGTCACCGACTCCGGCGGCTTCGGCGATCTGGTCGCCATAGATCACACCCGCGGCGACCGCGGCGGCCGCTACTGCGGCTCCGCCGACCAGCTTGGCAGCCTTCGACGGGCCGCCCTTCGCTGCGGCCGGGGGAGGTGGTGGGGTCGAACGGCCGGACGCTGGTACCGGGGGAGTGTCGCTGGACGGCGGGTTCTGTTGGTCACTCATGATGGTCTCCCTATGGTGTGCCGATGTCGTGTCGGCGATGGATACTGAACGTGAAGCGGCAGCCATCGAGGCTGCTCCTGCTGCGACTACGAGCTTCGGGTCGAAGTCGTTGAGTAGCGGCCGACCGAGGTGTCCGGCGACCGTCTCTGCGACGAGTGGGATCCGAGATCCGCCGCCGGAGAGGATGATTCCGACCAGATCGGTCGGTACGAGGTTGGCCGCTGCGATCGCACGATCAAGGACGTGCAAGCTTTCGGTGACAGACGGTCGAAGGCCCGACTCGAACTCGTCGCGGGTGATACGGACCTGTGTTGTGAGTCCCGGTACGGCAACCTCGACCGACGTCTCGCTCTCGACCGAGAGTCGCAGCTTGGCTGCCGTGCAGGCCGAGCGGAGTTGCAGAACGCCTGCACGAACGGCTGGGTCGCTGCGGTCCAACTGTTGCAATGTGCCGCCGAGGGCCGTCACCACGTGATCGAAGACGACCTGATCGATCTCGTTACCACCGAACCGTTCGAGGCTCTGAGGTGTGCCAACTACGGTTGGTCCTGCAGCCGACAACGTGATGATCGTGGCATCACAGGTACCTCCGAGGTCGTAGACCGCCACCGTGTCACCTTGGTGTATGCGTCCGGATGCCTCGTAGCGACGCGCTGCGGCGACAGGCTCACTGATCAACTCGACGTCGGTGAAGCCGTTCGAAGATGCC
This sequence comes from Ilumatobacteraceae bacterium, assembly GCA_031416375.1. Taxonomy (GTDB): domain Bacteria; phylum Actinomycetota; class Acidimicrobiia; order Acidimicrobiales; family Ilumatobacteraceae; genus Ilumatobacter. The sequence continues at coordinate 1,326 of JANOTN010000230.1, read as the reverse complement.
ACGTCTCGCAACAAACCGATCTTGTATTCGCGCCAGCTGGCCGGGTGCGTAAGCGTCAACGTTGTGGTTGCAGCGTCGACGCCCGATGATTCGACGACTGCCCGCACGAGCTCAGTCGTGAGGAGGCTCGGGTCGAACGTTTCACCGTTGAGTACGACAGGGGTGGTATCGCCGAACCGGCGCTTGACCTCGCGGGCACCTTGGTCCGGGTGCGATTGCATGATCTGTTCGGCTGCGGTTCCGGCAACCAGCCGGTCTCCACTGATCGCAACGACCGACGGGATTTCGAATCCTGATTCGGACGACGGTACAAGCACGGCTGCGGTGCACAGCGTGCCGAGGTCGATTCCAAGTCGGGGGCGTTGGGCTGCGTTGCTCACTAACTGCACCGTACGACATTCGCCCGCATGGTGGAACCGGGAGGATTCCCTGTTTCACCCAGGAGTGTCCGGCTCGAAGTCATCCGGCTCGAAGTCGTCCGGCTCGAGACCGTGGAGCGGTAGGTCGGTGACCTGCGCCAAGAAATCACGTTGCTCGGGGGTCAGCGCCGGGTCGTCGGCGGGCAATTCAATCGTTCCCCATGGGTCGGGGGCGTGGTCTCCTCGTCGTTCGAGTTCGTCTTCGACGGCTCGCCACCAGTCAGTCATGGTTGTTCTCCTGTCGTCGCGGCTCGAAGTTGGTCATCCTCACGGCGAGTTCGGTTCGCGACCGTATCCCGAGTTTGCGGTACATCTGTTGCAGATGGAAGTCGACCGTCTTCACTGAGATGATCAGCGTGGCCGCTACCTCGCGGTTCGTCAGACCTCTCGCGACAGCCTCAGCGACTCTGAACTCTGCTTGGCTGAGCGCGTCGAGGCCGGGGTCGGCGCGCCGGTCACGCGCTGGTGCAGGACTGCCGTGTGCGAGTAGGTCAAGTCGCTGATCCCATGCGCGCACTCCACAGCGTTGGAGGCCTGCCCGACAGAGCGTGATCGTCGCTGAGCGTTCACCGTGCGACTGCAATTGGCTCAGCCACAGGCGTGCCTCGCCTGCTTCGATCGGCAGGGCGTGTTGATCGGCGAGATCGATTCCACGTCGAAGCGAATCGCCGTCGCCGCTCAGGATGCCAGTTCGAATTGCATCGCGAACATCGTGAAGCACGCCGGTGCCGATCGGCGCGAAGGCGAGCGGTTCGGTGGCGGGTATGAGGTGCGGGTCGCGCTGCAATCGTGCGCGGGCAGCGAGCATGGTGGCCCGCTCGCGCAGACTCTTTGGCAGGCCATCGAGAACCGGGTCGATCGTGGCGATCGCGTCGCCCCCGCGTCCTTGCAAGATGTCGAGGTCCGC
>JANOTN010000229.1:0-19184 GCA_031416375.1 Ilumatobacteraceae bacterium | reverse complement strand
TCGCACGAAAGAACTCGAACGGGTCATGCAGATCCTGTCGCGACGCACCAAGAACAATCCAGTGTTGGTCGGCGAGCCGGGTGTCGGTAAGACCGCCATCGTCGAAGGCCTCGCCCAGAAAATCGTCAACAACGACGTGCCCGACACGCTGCGCGACAAGCAGCTGTATACCCTTGACCTCGGTTCGCTCGTCGCCGGTTCTCGGTACCGTGGCGATTTTGAGGAGCGCCTCAAGAAGGTCCTCAAAGAGATCAAGTCCCGCGGCGACATCATTCTGTTCATCGACGAGATCCACACCCTGGTGGGTGCCGGTGCCGCCGAGGGAGCGATCGACGCCGCCTCGATCCTTAAGCCAATGCTGGCCCGTGGTGAGCTCCAGACTGTCGGTGCCACCACACTCGACGAATACCGCAAACATGTTGAGAAAGATGCTGCTCTTGAGCGCCGTTTCCAGCCGGTGCGTGTCGAGGAGCCAACACTCGCTCACACGATCGAGATCCTGAAGGGTGTTCGCGAGCAGTACGAGTCGCACCACCGGGTGACGATTACCGACCAGGCACTGGTGGCTGCGGCCAACCTGTCAGACCGCTACATCTCTGATCGGCACTTACCTGACAAGGCGATCGACCTGATCGATGAGGCCGGTTCCCGCCTCCGGATCAAGCGCATGCAGACCCCGCCAGATCTCCGCGACCTCGAACGCCGCGTTGACGAGGTGCAAGAGGCCAAGAAGCGCGCCGTCGAGGATCAACAGTTCGAAGAAGCCGGCCGTCTCCGAGATCAGGAGAAGGCGCTGCTCGAAGAGAAGGCGATCAAAGAGCGCGAAGTCAAGGCCGAAGGCGTCGACTTGTTCGACGAGGTCGATGAGGAGGCAATCGCCGAGGTGCTCTCGATGTGGACCGGTATTCCGGTCTACAAGCTGACCGAGGAAGAAACCGCCAAGCTGATCAACATGGAAGCCGGGCTGCACAAGCGGATCATCGGCCAGGAGCATGCGGTTGCCGCCGTCAGTCAATCGATCCGCCGCACACGGGCGGGGCTGAAGGATCCGAAGCGTCCAAGCGGGTCGTTCATCTTCCTCGGCCCGACCGGTGTCGGCAAGACCGAGTTGGCCAAGACGCTCGCCGAATTCCTGTTTGGTGACGACAACTCACTGATCACGCTCGACATGTCGGAATACATGGAGAAGCACACCGTCAGCCGACTCATCGGTTCACCTCCCGGATATGTCGGGTACGAAGAGGGTGGCCAGCTCACAGAAGCCGTGCGTCGCAAGCCGTTCGCCGTCGTGCTGTTCGACGAGATCGAGAAGGCGCACCCCGATGTGTTCAACACGTTGCTCCAGATCTTGGAGGAGGGCCGTCTCACCGACAGCCAGGGCCGTTCGGTCGACTTCCGCAACACGGTGTTGATCATGACCTCGAACCTCGGCACCGCCGACCTGCGTAAGGCCAACGTCGGCTTCACCACCGGTGACTCGGCGACGAGCTACGAGCGGATGAAGGAAAAAGTTAACGATGCCCTCAAGGCGCATTTCCGGCCTGAGTTCCTCAACCGAATCGATGAGACGATCGTGTTCCACGAGCTCTCGAAGGCCGAGGTCGTCACGATGGTCGACTTGATGCTCAAGCGCCTGACCGGCCAGCTCGAGGGTCAGGGTCTCGGTATTGAGGTCACCACGGCCGCCAAGGAAGAACTGGCGACAATCGGCTACGACCCGCAACTCGGTGCTCGCCCGCTGCGTCGTGCGATCCAGCGCAACATCGAAGACAACCTGTCGGAAAAGATCCTCTACAAGCAGTTCAACGCTGGCGAGATCATCGTCGTCGACGTCGAGCCTGACCCCGACAAGCCCGGCAAGCAGCGCTTCACCTTCACCGCAGTCGAAGGGTTCGTGCCGCCGTCGGCCGTCGAGTTGGCCACAACGGCCACCAACGACGACGTCGGCGAAATCCCAACCATCGACTGACATCGGGAAAGTACCGGTGGCTTGGTGTCGCTACGACGCCAGATTCCGTTTCGCTCCCAGTCGAGGAGCGTTCGTGACAATCGCCACGCCGAGCAGGATGATCGGTAACGCGAGTACCAGATTGGCACTGAGTCGTTCGTCAGCCAGCAGGGCACCGAGCGTCACGGCGATCACGGGATTCACGTAGGCGTAACTCATCGCCAGAGAGGCACGGACATTGGCTATCAAGTACGTGAATGCTGAGAAGGCGATCACCGAACCGAACACGGTGAGATAGGCCAGGGCAAGCCCACTCCGAGCACTCGGCATCACGAGGTCCTCGCTCGTCACCCTCGACAGCACCATGAAGACGACCGCCGCAGCTGCCATTTCCACAACGGTTGCCATGGCACTGGGGGGCATGTCCAATCGGCGGCTGAGAGTCGAACCGAGACTCCAGTTGAAGCACGCAAAGAAGACCAGCCCGATACCGGCAGACGTCCCGTCGAGTCCATTGTCAGCCATCAGGACGGCGACCCCGACGAGTCCGATCGTCATCCCGATCCATTCGGCACGCCTCGGCCAGGTGCCCCACAGTCCACCCCAAAGCGACATCAACATCGGCTGCACCGCAATCAGTGTGGCGATCAAGCCCGAGTCGACGCCCTGATCTTCCGCCAGCGTCACCATGCCGACGCCGCCGATCAGGAGCAACACCCCCACGAGCGCCGCGTTGCGAAGTTGTCTGCGTGTCGGCATCGACGCACCACGCCGTCTAACGATAAAGAGCAGCACGAGCGCCGCAACCGAGAACCTGCAGCCCTGCATCAAGTAAGGCGGCATCGTTTCCAAACCGAACCGAATCGCCAGATAGGTAGAGCCCCAAATCACCCACACCGCGCCCAATGCGAGAGCCGTAAGGATCGCCGTCCGCCGGACCGCCGCCGCTCCAGGCTCGCCCGTTATCGGTTCGGTGGCGGTCGAACTCATGCGGCACAGTCTCGCTACCGTTCGACGGTTTCAACAGGTACTCCCGCCAACAGCCTGACCCGAGCGGTCGCCAAATGCCGCGAGATCCCATGCTCACAGCATCTGCGAAGTCCTCGGATGAACGTTTGGTGTCTGACACCAAACGTTCGGGGTTGCAGAACGGTCATCGATGACTGTCGGATGGATCACATCGAGTTCTTCCGCAACGGCAGCGACCGACACACGACCTGGTTCCCCGCGCTCGAAGGCTTAGCCGCGGGCTCCTTGGATTGCGGCCCAGACTCGCTCGGGGGTGCAGGGCATGTCGACGTGGATCACGCCGAACGGCGACAACGCGTCGCAGACCGCATTCTGGATTGCCGGGGTCGAGCCGATCGTGCCCGACTCGCCGATTCCCTTGGCACCGAGCGGGTTGCGCGGGCTGTCAGTTTGGGTGTTCGACGTCTCGAAACTCGGTAGCTCGGCCGCCGACGGAACGGTGTAGTCGAGCAGCGAGGCGGTGACCGGGTTGCCGATGTCGTCGTACCGGACCCATTCGAACAACGCTTGGGCAGCGCCCTGGGCGATCCCGCCGTGCTGTTGCCCCTTCACGAGCATCGGGTTGAGGATTCGACCGCAGTCGTCAACCGCGACGTGCCGCAACATCGTGACCTTGCCCGTCTCGGTGTCGACTTCGACGACCGAAACGTGGGCACCGAACGGAAACGTCGAGTTGGTGCCATCGAAATCGAGTTCGTGACGCAGCGTCCCCGGCTCAATTCCTTCGGGCAGTTTAGCGGAATCCTTCGAGGCGGCAGCGAGGTCGACCCACGAAACCGACTTCGACGGAGTACCGGCAACGTGCAGCCCGCCTTCGCCGACCACGATGTCTTCCGCTGACGCTTCGAGTAGGTGGGCGGCGATCTTCTTCGCCCGGTCGAGCACCTCGGTCGAGGCCAGAAAGATCGCTGAGCCAGCGGTTTGGAGCGAGCGGGAGCCCAGTGTGCCAGAACCACGCGGGACGCGCGCCGTGTCGGAGTTGACCAGTTTGATCTTCGCCATCGGGATCCCAAGCACTTCGCTGGCGAGCATGGCAAACGCAGTGGCGTGACCCTGGCCGTGGACTGACGTACCGGCAAACACCGTCGCCGAGCCGTCGTCCTCGATCTCGCACGCGCCCCACTCGATGTGGAGGCCGACCGGTGCAGTGATCTCGACGTAGGTCGAAATGCCAATTCCGAGCTGGACTTTGTCGCCCGCGGCGCGACGCCGGGCCTGCTCGCCCCGGAGTTCGGTGTACCCGGAAGCGGCGAGAACGGCGTCGAGTGCCTTCTCGTATTCGCCGGAGTCGTAGGCACCGCCCGTGTTGGTGGTAAGCGGGAACTTGTCGGGAGCGATGAAGTTCTTGCGCCGGATCTCAGCTGGGTCCATGCCGATCTTGGCGGCAGCGATGTCGATCACTCGCTCGATCAACTGCGTCGCTTCCGGGCGACCAGCCCCGCGGTATGCGCCAACCGTGGTGTTGTTGGTGATCACCGTGCGGGTGACGAACTTGACCTTGTCGATGTCATACACGCCGACCGACATCATCTGTGTGAGCATCGGGAGGATCGCGCCAATCGCCGGGTACGCACCGGCCGCGGCCGTGACATCGCCTTCGAGTCCAGTGATCGTGCCGTCGTTCTTTACCCCGAGTTTGGCCGTCATCACGTAGTCACGGCCGTGTACGAGCGACACCATGTCTTCGCCACGAGTCTCAGCCCATTTGACCGGCTGGTTCAGCTTGCGAGCCGCAGCGGCGGTGACGAGATACTCGACATAGACGGCAGCCTTGGGACCGAACCCGCCACCGACCCACGGACACACGACACGCAGGTCGGCACCCTCCATGCCGAGCATTCCCGAAATGGCCGCGTGAGCACCGTGCGGGGCCTGGTGGGAAATCCAGCAAGTCAACGTGCCGTCGTCCTGCGGATCGGCCAGGATGCCGTTGTTCTCCATTGGTGCGCCGGCGAGTCGCTGGCTGACCATCGTGACCTCGGCGATTACGTCGGCACCTTCGAACGGGTCGACGTCTGCACCGTGCTCGGTGCCAAAGCACACATTGGAGCCATGGGCGGGAAACAGAATCGGCGCGTCCGGTTTCAATCCGTCGGCTGCGGTGATGATCGCCTGCATAGCGTCAAGGTCGACGTCGACCATGTCAGCGGCGTCAACCGCAGCGGCTTTCGAGGTAGCGACAACGGCAGCGACGATGTCACCGACGAAACGAACCACGTCGCTGGCAAAGATCGGCCGATTCAGCGTGTCAGGCAGCATCGGGAAACCCTGGAAACTCGGAAGTCCGAGGTCATCGCCACCAGCGTGATACACGGCGACCACGCCAGGTGCCGACTGTGCGGCGCTGACGTCGATTGACACAATCTTGGCGTAGGCCGCATTCGACCGAACGAACGAGACATGCAACATCCCCGCTCGCTTCAGGTCATCAAGGTATTCGCCCTCCCCCGTCAGGAGCGTCGGGTCCTCCAGACGCTGAACTGCATTCCCCAGAATCGATCCTGCTGCGGCCATGAGATTCCCCTGCCAATTTGGTTGCGAATGATTGTTGCGAATGATTGTTGCGAGTGCGGGTGATGTGGATTCAACAGCAACGCCGACCCCATCGGATTGCCACCCACTGATTTAGCACGCGGAAGCATGCCGGCGCTACCTCGACTGCATCACCCGATCGACGGGCCTGCCTCACGAATTGCGCGGTGAACGTCGAGCGTCGGGTGGCTGGTCATGAGACAAGGAACGTAATCGACACCAACCTGCTGGTGAATCGGGTCAAGTCGATCGGTGTTTGTGACGACAGATAGTCATGGGACTTGAGACGGCGGTACTCACAGAGGCTCGGACTGGCGGGGTTGGCCTGCGAGTCGGCAGTTCACTTCGATGGTTGACCGTGCGCGGACACCTCGATCCGATCGTGCAACGCGAGGCACCGGCTGCGATCGTCGAGGCGCTCGACGAGTTGCACAGCTCGCTCGGTGGCGACCGGCGTGCGCTTGCACGCAAGCAAACCGGTTCGATTCATCCCGACCTGATCGTCGCCGCCACAGGGCAACTCATTGAAGTCGATGAGGTTGAACATTTTACGACGGCGCGACTGGCGACACTGAGCGGCTACTCCTCAAAGATTCCGTTCGGGTTCTCGATCGACGACTACAAGGAACTGATCGACACGTGGAAGTCGAAGGCCAATGCCGTGTTCACTCAGCGATGGAGTCCAGACTTCGACTTTGTCGGCGGCCGCCGCGCCCAACGCGCCTATTACGACGCTCTCAAGGATTGGCTGGCGCCGACGTTCACCGGATACCCGGTGCTGCGTCTCGCCGTTCCTGACGGCGATGCTCGATCTGCTGCCGGTCGGCTGGTCGGTTCACTCAGCAACTGAGCCGGCCGGTCGACTACCGTCGATTTCGTGTCGACTGTCCCGCTCGACGGCTGCGCCGTTGGGATGGACGGTAGTTTTGTGTGAGTCCTCGAGCAGAAATCCGAGACGATCCACAACCCTTCGCAAGGGCCCGGTGACCTACACCTGACAGACTTCTGGTGTGGAGTTTGTGATCGCTCGGAATCCTGAGGCCAACTCTTCGCTGCCGTATCTGATTCGGTTGCCGCTCGGTCCGACCGGGTTGGCGCTCAAGGTCCCAGACACCTGGCCACGCACCGCAAAGGTGTATTGCCATCGGGCGGAGGAATGGCCTGACGAACTGGAGATCGTCGAACGCGTCGCCGTTCGGTCGTGTGTGCGGCGTGGGCCGGCGATCGACTTAATTCTTGATCGCGGTCGTGAGAATCGGTCGCAATTCGTGTTCACGATCGCCCGCGGGCGCGAGATGATCTTCTGGCAAAGCGCACGAACCGCCAAGCAAGCGCGACCCGCCGTCTCGCTGCCGACTGCGCGAGCTTCGGGGCAAGTGCTCGAGATCCTCGTCGACAGCCACGAGCGCTACGCATGGACGTTCTCAAACCAGCAAGCCACGACCCGCAAGATCGCGCTTCCTGCTGGCGACTACGCCGCAACGATCAACGGACAGGTGATCGCCAGCGTCGAACGCAAGAGCCTCGCCGATCTGGTGGCGACGCTCACGGGCGGCAAGCTGCGCTACCTGCTTGCCGACCTTGCGGCATTGCCAAGGGCTGCGCTTGTGGTCGAGGATCGCTGGTCGTCTGTGTTCAAGTTGGATCGCGTGCGCCCGTCGGTTGTCGCCGACGGTTTGGCTGAAGCGCAGGTTCGTTTCCCGACCGTACCGATCGTGTTCTGCGAGACGCGGCCGCTCGCTCAAGAGTGGACGTATCGATTCCTCGGTGCGGCGATAGCTCATCACGCCGACCACGAAGCGGCGGCCGTACTCGAACAACGACTACCAGCAGCCGGGCCGGTCCCGGTCGCCGACCCAACAGTCGCCGAGGTACGCGCGTGGGCGCGCAGCGCTGGTTTGGTTGTGCCTGATCGCGGTCGTCTGCGCCCCGAGATCTGGTCGGCGTTCCGGTCGGCTGCACGGTCTGGCGATGGCGCGGCTTCGTCCTGATCGTTCGAAGCGATCACGAGGGCACGTCGCCCAGGTTGCCTGGCGCCACGTAATCAACGAACGACCACCGACGGAGGTGCTCACTGCCGCGCAGGTTGAGACGATTCATGACGCCTCACTACGGCTCCTACGTGACACGGGCATGCGGGTGCTTGAGCCGTCGGCGCGCCAGCGACTGGAACGGGCCGGTTGTGCGGTCATCGAAGACCGCGTTCGATTCGACCCTGAGATGGTGATCGAAACGATCGGGTCGGCCCCTTCGTCGTTCACGCTGCGGGCCCGCAACCCGGCCCGGTCGTTAACAATCGGCGGGCGTCACCTGGTCTTCACAGCGATCGGCGGGCCTGCGTTTTGCTCGGACCTCGATCGAGGTCGGCGGCCTGGCACGTTCGCCGAGCAGTGTGACTTCATCCGAATCATCCAATCGCTCGACATCATCCACCAGGAAGGCGGCGGCCCATTCGAGGCGATGGACCTGCCCGCCGAGACCCGGCACCTTGACCTGCTGGCGGCGCTCGCCCGCCTGCTCGACAAGAACTGGCAGGGCATCGCTCTCGGGCGCGACCGTGCCGCCGACTCGATCGATATCGCCGCCATCGCACTTGGTACCGACCGCGATGGGCTCGCCGAACAGCCCGCCGTGATGGCGATCGTCAACACCAACTCGCCACTGTCGCTCGATATCCCGATGGCTGAGGGTCTGACTGAGCTGGCCGAAGCAAATCAGGCGGTCTGCGTTACCCCGTTCACCTTGGCGGGGGCGATGGCCCCGGCGACACTCGGTGGTGCCCTCGTGCTGCAGAATGCAGAGGTCCTGGCGGGTGTCGTGCTCACGCAGTTGGTTCGCAAGGGTTCGCCGGTGATGTACGGGTCGTTTACGTCAAACGTCGATCTGCGCAGCGGGTCTCCAGCGTTCGGAACACCCGAGTACACGAGGGCGGCGCAAGCCGGCGGCCAACTCGCCCGCCGCTACGGCCTGCCGTATCGATCCAGCAACACCACGGCGGCCAACACCGTCGATGCCCAGGCGGCGTACGAAAGTGCGATGTCGCTGTGGGGCGCAATCGCCGGTGGCGCCAACCTCGTCAACCATGCGGCCGGCTGGTTGGAGGGTGGCTTGACGGCCTCGTTCGAGAAGTTGATCGTCGATGCCGAGATGTTGCAGATGATGGTCGAGTACCTGCAACCGATCGTGATCGACGATGACTCGTTGGGTTTGGCGGCAATCGATGAGGTCGGCCCGGGCGGCCACTTTTTCGGTTCGCCTCACACGATGGAGCGTTACGAGACGGCGTTCTACACACCGCTCCTGTCTGACTGGCGCAACTTCGAATCCTGGGCCGAGAATGGAAGCGAAGATGCGACGGTCCGAGCGAATCGAATCTGGAAACAGATCCTCGCCGAGTACGAACAGCCACCACTCGACGCAGGCATCGACGAGGAACTCACCGAGTTCGTGGCTCGGCGCAAACTCGAACTCGGCTCAACCTGACCAGCCGGAGTGGGCGCTGGGCCGGTCAAGCCGGAGGGTCTCATGTCGTGGATCGTCGACAGGTCGTCAACATTGCGCCAAAGCTCGCATTCGATCCACCCGCGGGTCTTCACCGAGCAGTTCGTTGAGCGTTTCGGCCACCTCAAGCGGGTCAATCGAATCAGCGGCGACCATTGCCTCAATGTCGAGCCAGTCCTTTGGTCGGTTGAACAGCGACTTGAAGATCCCGAGGTCGCTGGCAGCCAGAAACGGAATCTCGATGCCAGCGAACGGATGCCGTACTACTCGTAGTTGCACGCCGTCGTGAAACGGTGAGGCACGAAAGAATAGATCGATCGGCGTCCGTCCCCACCACAGTCGAACCTGATCATCGCTGCGAATTCGAGCGACGTCGGCCTGCGTCCACTCGATGGCGGGCGGGAGTTGACTCAGTGCACGGGCAGCGAACTTGGCCTCGAGGGAGACATTCACGTCGATATCTGCAGTCGCTCGCGGTTCGTGTGTGTAGTACGCCAACGCAAGTGCACCACCGAAACCGTGTGCGATGTTCCCCGCCTTGAGAGCGTTGTGAAGTGCGATCACCTTCTCGACTAGCGATGGTTCAGATTGGGCCACAAAGTTGCCTGAATGACGGGGCATCGAGATCGCGATGGACCACGGGAGGGAGTGCGTCGGTAAGCAACAACAGGTCGACGAGCAACTTGGAACGTTCCTCAACAGATGTCGGTTTGGCTGGTTCCGACACAGGCGTCAACCACGAGGTTCCCACTTGACCGAGCGTAGCAACCGCTCATCGATGTCGGAGGGCGTAGTTCAGAACAGGATGCCGACGCCGGAGCGTTAGTGGCGGCCGGGCCCTCACGGATGCGCAGGGAACTCGACGATGAACTCGGTCGTCGCTGAGTCAGCCAGCCGAATCGTGCCACCGTGGCGTTCGAAAATATCGCGTGTGATTGCCAACCCGAGACCCGAACCTCCGGTATCGCGGGTGCGGGCCTCGTCGAGTCGGGTGAAGCGTTCAAACACGTGGACCCGATCATCAGGAGCGATTCCCGCTCCATCGTCACCGACCGTCAGCCGTACCTGCCCGCCGATCTCGTCGAGAGTGACCGTTATGGTGCTGGCGGCGTGGCGTTCCGCATTGTCGAGCAGATTCTTCACAGCTCGCCGAAGCTGATCGGTATCGCCAGTCACGTGCGCTGCAGAAACACCGCCGGAGTCGATCCGGACGCGACCGCGTTCGCTCACGGCGCGAACTTCGTGAAGCACGATGTCGTCGAGGTCGATCGCAACCCAGGTCATCTCGGTAGCCGCACCATCGCTCCGCGCTAACTGGAGCAAATCCTCGACGAGGTGCTGAAGACCGATCGTCTCGGCCAGGATGCTGCGCTCGGTCGCAACCGCGTCGGCCTGCTCCGGATTCGCCAGATCAACTTCCAGTTCGCTGCGGATGCGGGTCAAAGGACTGCGCAGTTCGTGTGACGCATCGGCGACGAATCGCTGTTGCCGCCGAACGGCGTCTTCGAGGCGGTCGAGTGTTTGGTTGGTTGTGCGCGCCAGCCGATCGATTTCGTCACCGGTCTTCGGTTCTGGCACCCGACCCCCGAGATTCGATTCGCTGATCTCGGCCATTCGGACGCGGATCTGTTCGACCGGTCGCAGCGTTCGTCCGGTGAGCCACCAGACCAGCAGGCCGAGCACGAGCAGCACAGCTGGGACCACGCCGGCCAGCAACTTCGACACGATTCCGAGGGGGTCGTTGACGTCGTCGTAGTTGATTCCGACGAGCAGCGTCGCAGGCCCGCTTGGGATCTCGATCACGCTAGTCAGAACTCTGAACGTCTCTGGTCGACCAGGGATCGTGCGTAACGTTCGGATGCCCGGTTCGAGCGATGCAATCGGCCCCGCGCCAGTCAGGTTCGATGACGACGTCACGACGGCACCGCCGAAATCAACCAGTTGCACGAGTAAGTCCTCGTCGACCACCAACTCTGACGACGCGATGCTTCCGACAACCGCTTCGATCGTGGCGGCACGTTGTGAGAGACCTTCGTCGAGGTTGTCAGTGAGCTGCCAACGCAGCACCGACACCATCAGCAACGACACTGCCAACAGCAGGCCGGCCGAGAGCGCAACGGCGATGGCGGTGATGCGGAAGCGAATCGATCGTGGCACGCCCATCAACCTCCGTCGACCGCAAGGCGATAGCCGGCCCCGCGCACGGTCTCGATCGCCTGGCGGCCGAACGGTTCGTCGATCAGCGACCGGAGTCGGCCGATGTAGACCTCGACGATGTTGGGGTCGCCGACAAAGTCGTATTGCCAGACGCCATCAAGGATCTCGCGTTTCGACATCACCTGCCCGGCGCGCCGCACGAGAAACTCAAGCACGTCGAACTGGCGTGCCGTCAAGGTCACCTCAGTGTCGCCGCGCCAGACGCGACGCGCGGCCGGGTCGATCCGGAGGTCACCTGCCTGTGCCGGAGTTGGCGCGCCACGGCCACCAACGCGGCGAAGCACCGAACGAACCCTCGCCACGAGTACAGGAAACGAGAACGGTTTCGTCAGATAGTCATCGGCGCCGGTGTCGAGTGCCTCGGCCTCGTCGAGATCGCCGTCCTTGGCAGTCAGCATCAGGATTGGGGTCCAGTTCCCAGCCGCGCGAAGGTCGGCACAGATCTGATAGCCGTTACGACCCGGCAACATGATGTCCAAGATGATCAGGTCGTATCGGCCCTCGGTCGCCAGCCACAGTCCCTCGCTACCATCGAAGACCACCTCGACCGTAAAACCCTCCGCCTCAAGTCCGCGTTTTACTGCAGTCGCGATTTTCACATCGTCTTCGATGACGAGCAGCTTCATCGTTGCCTTCCTTATCAGGTTCCCGACCGCAGCGCGTCGACCGGGGTCAAGCGGGTCGCTCGGATCGCCGGATACGTGCCCGAAACGAGACCGGTGAGCGCGCCGACCACCGGTGCCAGAAACGGTGTCGCCGGATCGAGCACCGGCGTCCACGATTGGTACGCCGACACGATCACTACCACGAGCGTGCCGAGACTCGCTCCGAGCACTCCGCCGACGAAGCCGACCGTCGTGCTCTCGAGGAGGAATTGTTGGCCGACGTGACGACGTGATGCTCCAAGCGCTCGTCGTAGTCCGATTTCACCTGTTCGTTCGATCACGGACACGAGCGTGACGTTGGCGATGCCGATCGCACCAACAAGCAACGACACACCGCCGAGGATCAGGAACAGCAGGTTCAAGTCATTCTTCACGGCGTCGCGCACGCGTTGTGGTTCAGGTGGTGAGACAACCTTGAGGCTGGTCGGATTGTCCGGACGCAGCGCAAGCGCGACCTGGCTGGTGACGAGAGACGTCGCCCCGATGTTCGTCTCGACGATCACCAAACCCGGTGATGCCAGGCGGAAGTCTTGCTGCGCCGTTCCTTCCGGAATGATCACCGCACCGAGCAAATCCGGCTGGCGGCCGACACCGTCGAGAATCCCGATCACCAGATAGAGATCGTCGCCGATCGTGATCGCCGGAAGCTGATCGACGCGCGTGATCCCCAGTCGATCGGCGGCGTTTGGACCGAGCACAGCAACCCGTTCGTGACGTTCTGAATGGACGTCGTCAATGAACGCTCCGGTTCGAAGGTCGGCGCGAACGGCATCGAACAGGCCATGAGATGCCGCTGAGACAGTGAGTTTGAACTCCGTTTGATTCTGCGGATCACTGATCGGCGAAGACGCCACCAGGCGTGAGCCGACGTTGAGGGTGCTCAGCGTGCCAACTGCCGCCACACCATTGAGTCGCTCGAGTCGTGCTGCCGCGTCCCAAGGGAGCGCTCCCGTCGCGGCGCTGGAGGAGGCCGCCGCCGACGGTTTCGGGCTGATCACGATCTCCGTAGCGGCGAGTTCGTCGAACCGGCCGACGATCCGATTCCCGGCGGTGCGTGATAGCCCGAGGGTTGCCACCAGCGCCGCCAACCCGACCACCGTTCCCAACACCGTGAGCGCGGTACGTCCTGGTCGGGCGAACAGACCGGCAATCGATTCGTTCGCCAGGTCACGTGTCGTCATCCCTGATGGCGCCACGAGCGGCGACGTGCTCCGGTGTCGCCGAAACATTACGCCACCTCGGTCAGCATGCCGTCGGTGATCCGCACGTGGCGACCCGCCCGCTCGGCGACGTCTGATTCGTGCGTGATCATCACGATCGTCATCCCACTCCTGTTCAGCGTGGCGAACAATTCGAGCACCGAGGCGGTCGTCGTCGAGTCGAGGTTTCCGGTCGGCTCATCGCACAGCAGCAGGCGCGGTACACCCATCAACGCTCGTGCAATTGCTACGCGCTGACGCTCGCCGCCAGACAGCCGAGTTGGCAGGAACTGCGATCGATGCGACAGTCCGACCTGGTCAAGCGCCAACGCCGCACGGGCCCGCCGATCACCCCGTGGAGCCTTCCGATACACATCAGCGAGCATCACGTTGTCGGTCACGGAACGTTGACCGAGGAGATGAAACGACTGAAACACGAAGCCGATCCCCCGCGAGCGCAGGCCTGCGCGCTGCTTGTCGGTCAGGTCTGAAACCTCGATCCCGTCGAAGCGGTACGACCCGGACGTGTGAACGTCAAGGCACCCGATGATATTGAGCAAGGTCGACTTGCCAGATCCTGACGGACCGACGATCGCTACCCACTCCCCTTGCCGAACCGTAAGGTTGACGTCGACCAGAGCGTCAACCGGCGGGTCGGATTCGAAGCGCCTGCCGATGTCGCGCAGATCGATCACTGGCGCAGCCATTCCACCAATCAAGTCGTCACCCACCGGAGACTCCGATCACGACGAGGTCCCCTGCCGTCAGGGGCCCGTCAATCGCCCGGATCTCGACGAATCCGTCTGCCGACAGGCCGGCTACCACAGATACAAACTGGGTCGAGCCACCGCTATCAAGCTGCACACGTGACGAGCCGTCAGGGGCCAGCGTCAGTGCGCTCACTGGGACGGCGAGGACCGCCTCCCCGCTCGACTGAACCGGGATCGTCAAACGCACGGAGGCGCCGACGAGGCTCGGCGGTGGCGACTCAACGGAAACCTCGACGTATACGTGAAAGCCGTCGACCCCGTTGGTTCCAGGCGATTCGGCAACAACGCTGACCGTCCCAACGGTCGAAATCGCCAGGTCCGGCTCGTCGATGTTCACCGTCATGCCAGGCTTGACCAGGCCCGCGTCACTCACTGCCAACCCGGCATCGACCCGGACGAGGGCATCGGTCACCGTGACGATGCCACCCGTTGCCGGATCGCCCGTACCGACGAGCAGCCCGGACACTCGGACCGGAGCGGTGGCGACGAACACAATCTCGTCGGCCGGCACCTGCACGCCGGCTTGGCGCCTCGCAAGGTCGGCCTCCCGCGTCGCCAATTCGGCGATCGTGGAACGCGACTCGTCGGCCAGCTCAGCGTTCGCCAAGGCCGATTCGGCCGCTCGCACACGACCTGCTACGACCGACACGTCAGCCGTCGCATCAGCGGCGGCTGAAGCTGCCTCGTCCTCGGCCCGCTCACCGGCGAGCCGCACAGAATCGACATGCGTCACCATGATCGACACCTCCGACGCTGCCGCGTTGATCTCTGCTGCCGTCGGTAGGACGGTGCCAAGCAGCGAGTCGATGGCAGCCTGCTTGGCAGCGACGTCGGCGGCGGCAACAGCGTCGTCCGCCGATGCCTGCGCTCGCGCCGAGTCAAGTTGGCCGGGCGCGTCAGTGAGGTGAGCCCGGGCCTCGGCGACCATCTGCGCGCCGCCGACACGGGTGTTCTCGGCCGATGCGGTTGCGGCGGCGAGCTCGGCTTCGGCGAGGGCCAACGCCGATTCGGTTGTAGACGGATCAGCGACGATGGCATCGAGCGCTGCCTGCTTGGCTGCAACGTCGGCTGACGCCGCACCATCAGCGGATGCGGCCAAGTTGATGGCGGTGTCGAGCTGGGCCGGGGCTCGATCGAGCGCTGCCCGAGCCCCCGCAACGGTGACGAGACCGTTCTGACGCACCGCCACCTGGTTGGCGTTTGCTGCCGTCAGGTCAGCGCGGGCAGCGGCAACCTCTGGGGGCGTGCCGCTCTGTACAGCCGCACCATTGCGCAACGAGTCGAGGATCGCCTCACGAGCCGCCAGTTCTGCCGCGGAGGTAGTGTTCGCTGCGGCCGACTCGGCCACCGTTCGATCGAACGCACGCGCCGCCGCCGCTGCCTGTCGAATCGCTCTCGCCGCCGCCGCTTGAGCCTCGGCCAGTGCTGACGTCGCCGAGCCGACGGCGTCTGCCGAAGCCAATGCATCAACCGACGCGGCAGCCAACTCCACCTCTCTCGAGCGGACCGCCGAGAGTTGGTCCGGCGTCGCCGTAAACGCCGAATACCCGTTCGCCGCATACCAGTCGGCGACGGCTTGCTCGGTGGCTTCGTCGTATACGCCGTCGATCGGACCGACCTCGAATCCGAGCCTGGTCAAACCTTGCTCGAGTTGGTGAACGTCGTCGCCACTGAGCCCAGGGCCGAGGTCGCGCGACATTGGCCGTTCACCGACCAGCACGAACAGCGGGCGACCTGACGCGCTCGCAGCGACATCGCCCTCGTTCAGTTCGGCTCCGATCAACGGCAACTCGGCGACCAGCCCCGGGTTCGGTTTCAACGCTGACGCTGCGACCGACAGCTTCTGCGGTGAGCCGAATCGCCCGGTTCCACGTGTGACGACATCGGTCGACAGCACCCGCTGTTCGACCGGAACGAGGATCAGCGACGGCGTCGGCGGTGCCGTCCGCGAGGCGACCTCTGCCGGTGATGTAATTCGTGAGCCAACCACAAAGCCCGCCGCCGAGGTGGCGACCACCACAGCGAGCGCCCCTGCAACTGTCCTGCGCCGGTCCATGAGTCTTGCTGACATGGACTTACTTCTACGGGTGCCCACCTGACTGCCAGCTGAACGGCGGCTACGCAGAGTCAGGTGGCGTTCAGCGACAGGCGGGCATCGTTATGGCGAACCGTGAACACCACGTCAGTGCCAAGGAGTCCCACAATGTTCCGTACAACAACCATCATCAACCGCCCACTCGTTCCGACGATCGGCGCGGTTTTCGCGCTCGTGTCGCTGGCAACCGGGTGCGGCAAAACTGGTTCGTCGGACGCATCATCCGACGTCGCAGGGGGCAGCGCACCCGAGGAGTTTGGGCTCTCACTTGCCCAGCTCACGACGAGGATCGAAGACACCGAGCGGCTGATTGCCACGTGCATGTCAGATGCCGGGTTCGGTTACGTGGCGCTCGACTTCGCGTCGGTCAAACAGGCGATGGATAGCGACCAGACCGTTGCAGGCGTCTCCGATGAGGACTACGTCAAGCAGTACGGACTGGGGATCACGACGCAGTTCGACAAGCCGCTGATCGTGTTCGGTGCCGGGCCGACCAACAACACCTACGTCGATGGCCTGCCCGAATCGGATCAGGTCGCGTTTCACCGGGCGCTGTGGGGCGAGACGCCCGACTGGAACCATACACGCGCCCTTGAGGAGGAGGACTTTTCCGAAACTGGCGGATGTACCCGCTCGGCTGCACAGCAGACGTATACGGCCACCGAACTCGGAGGAACCTACGTGAATCCGGGCGATCAGCTCGTCGACCAAGACCCGCGCATGATCGACGCCCTCAAGCAATGGTCCGAATGCATGCGCGCCGATGGATACGAGTACGACCTTCCCGATCAGATTGATGATGACCTCCGAGATCGTCTCGACGCGATCACCGAAGGTCAGGACCCGGCGACGCTCACCGGCCCGTCGCTGGCGGCCCTGGTCGAGCTGCAAGGTGAGGAATTGGCGATCGCAGCCGTCTATTTGACCTGCGAGGAAGACATCATCGAACCGGTCCAGGCAAAGGTCGAAGCCGAGCTCTACGGGTCCTCACCAACCTGAGCCAACCGTCGAACATCACCGTCAGGGCGTGATCGTTGACTCAGCCGCCCAGCAACGTGCGTGTGTACTCGACGATCGCGGCGATCTCGTGTTCAGTGAGCCTCGTCGCGAACGCCGGCATTCCTCGGCGCCCATCTGTTACGACGGCGATCTGCGTGGCCGGGTCGGGAAACTGCTCGACGACTCGGCCCAACAGGCGCGGTCCGATCCCACCCGAACCATCGCCGCCGTGGCACCCGGCGCAGCCGGATCCATACAGTTCACCACCGTCGACACCACCTGCTGCTTCGACTGTTGCGGCTGGTGTCGGTGCTGGAGAGGTTGGGCTGTTGAAGAACAACAGCACGATGAACACGACCACTGCGTGAAACGCGGCGATCTCGAACCAGTTGCTGAATCGTCGAAATGTCACCGCTATACCTCGATGCCGATCTGCCTGAAGAACCACAACGAACTCGTCAGCCACAGCAGGACCAACATCGCGAACAGCATTCCGCCGACGAGCGGCAAGGCCCAGCCAGGCATCCGTCGGGATCTCACGACGAGCACCTTGGTAACGAACGCGCCGTAGAACGCGCAGCCGAACACCGAGTGCCAGAACCGCCTGCTCCCGCCCGGAGCCGGGTTGAATCCAAGCGACCAGAGGCAATGGTATGCGACCGGCAGCGAGACGATCAGCGCCAAACTGCCGACGACTCGATGCGCCGGTCCGACCCAGCCTGGCGCCGGCGACCCGGGAAGTTTTCCATACATCCACAAGGCACCGAGCAGCTGGCCAATCACCAGGACGAGGACCAACGTGGTCGCCCACACCTTGAAGTGGAGCGTCGTCGAGAAGAACAATTTGATCGTCGTCTCGGATGCCGGATCGTGCACCCGCCCATAGACGCCCGCCAATACAGCGACCAATGTCCCAGCTAGCACTGCGCCAGCCAACATCAGACTGGCGTCGCGCTCAGTAGGGACCGCAGTTCCATCACTCATGTCGAAGCCCTCCCTCATCGAGTCGACGATCGAAGTATCGCACAGTGGCCAAGCCATTAAAACCGGTGGTCCGCGTAGCTCTCACAGCTATCGGAACCACGGTGACGATCCTGTTGTTGGGGCGGTCGCTGCGGAAGAGCCGTCACCCGCTGGTGATCCGCCGCATAACTCGACGCGGGTCGAAACTGAACAGCACCCGCACCGCGCCGGCTTGGAAGCTCAACGCGTATTCCTCGACGAAACTCACGACGCCGATCGCAGCGATCGGTCGCGTCGGCGACGAGCACCCAGCATCGACGCGCCAATCAGCGTCAGCGCAGCCCCCATCAGAATGATTTGCCGTAGGTCAGTTCCCGTCGTCGGCAAGTTGCCAGCGGGAGGTGCGGTGACGGTGACGGTCACCGTTGCCGCGTTACTTGCGACTGCACCATCGAACGCCGCATAACTGAACGAGTCTGTGCCAACGAATCCGGGGTTCGGCGTGTACACATATGAGCCATCCGGGGCGAGGCTGACCGTGCCGTGTGACGGCGCGGTTACGAGGATGGCGGTCAATGGGCCACCATCGACGTCTGTGTCGTTCGCCAACGGGCCCGGCGCGGGGCGCGTCAGCGGGGCGTTACCGATCGTCGTGGCGACATCGCTGACGGCGACCGGCGCATCATTGATTGCAGCGATCGTCAGATTGACCGTCGTATCCGAACTGTCAAGACTGCCATCAGTCGCCCGATACGTGAACGAGTCGGCACCATTGAAGTTCGCATTCGGCGTGTACGTGAACGACCCATCAGCGTCAACCACAACCGAGCCGCTGGTCGGCACCGACACAGATCCAGCATCGACCGTGATCGGCTGGCCTTCGGGGTCGCTGTCATTGGCGAGCACACCAGCCGCAGCAACCACCAGCGGCGTATCCTCCGTTCCGGCATAGTTGTCAGTCACCCCAACCGGGACCAGGTTGCAGACGTTCAAGATCCCTGCTGCGGTCATTCCCAGGCAGGTGAGGCTCGGTGTGGTTGTGGAACCGCTACTGAGTGCCTCCACGACGATCCTGACGCTGTCGTTACCTAACTGCAATGCCGTTCAGTTAGGGCTGTGGATCGTGGGTGTGGGGGGCCGGGTGGGTTGTGGCCAGTCGCGGTGGCGGGTTCGTTTGACGTGCCATTTGGGCATCTTGCGTTTGATCAGCCGGGGGCTGGATCTGAGTCGACGTTTCGGGTTGAGGCGCTGGCAGAGCATGGCTAT
>JANOTN010000228.1:0-8341 GCA_031416375.1 Ilumatobacteraceae bacterium | reverse complement strand
AGAGCACGACCCCCGACGAACGTCTTGGTCAGCGAACGGACCCGTAACGCCGGTGCCGACGCCGGCGGCTGCGAGGCCACCGACGTCGGCGAGACCGCTTCCGACATCAGACGCCCCAGAGCGCCATGAACTGCTCGCGATAGTCCTCCGGGTACGGCAGACCAAGCGGCCAGGCATCGGCGCTGCCGACATTCTCCGGCGTTACCAGCATCTGCGGACGTCCGCCACCAGACGGGACGATGACATCCATCCCGAGCAACGTACGGGCGGCGATGTCAACGGCCACCCAACCGAACTGCTCGGGTGCCTCGGCCGTCCAGGCCGAGTTGTCACCAGTGGTCAATGCCGTCATGTTGTTGACGTCAGCGGCACCACCGGCAACCTGCACACCTTCAATACCTGCTGCCGAGAGTGCAGATGGCAGACCCGGGATGAACGCACCGTTGGAAGAAATCACGTACTTGATCCCGGGGTCCTTCTGGAGCGCCGAGATGATCGTCGGAACGACATCGCCGAGCTGCGCCGGCGCAATGTCGAGCGATGTCAGCTCGCACTGCGAGCAGATCTCGGCGACCTTGGCCTTGAACCCGTCGCCGTACTTCTTCAACACCGCGTAGGCAGGAGTGTCCTGAACGAGTGCCTTGCCCATGCCACCTGAATCTGCAGTGAACCACTGAGCCATGATCTCACCGGACCGGATGTAGTCCGCAGCGTTGGAGGCACCCTCCGTGACGGCGTCACCGGGAGCGTTGTCACCGTCAGCCATCGACGTGATCATCACGCCGGCAGCGGTGTAATCCGCCACGAGATCCTGCCAAACCTGCTGCGAGAAACCGATCGGGAAGACGACGAGCGGGTCGTACGTCAACGCATCGACCATCGCCTGATGCAAGGTCGCGGCACCGTCGCCGAGGGCGTCGTACTGGAGGTACTCGGTCTTCCAACCGATTGCCTCCGCGGCGGCGATTGCGCCGTCACTGATCACATTGCACTGCGGCAACTCACACCCGATCACAACGACCGTGCGGCCCTGCTCGACCTGGCCGGTCAGCGGAACCGCCTGGTTGATGGCCGTTGGGGCGGACATGAACTTCGCCATTTCGATCGCGGCAGCCGCTGCCTCGGTACCGGCTACGTCCTCAACGACAGCAGTGTCAGCCGGTGGATCAGTTTCAGCGACTGCGGTGTCAACAGCGTCCGCTGTATCAACTGACGCAGCGCTGTCTGCGTTCGTCGAATCCTCATCACTTCCGCACGCGGCGGCGACGAGTACAAGTGCGAGAACAGCCGCACCAATCTGTGATCGTTTCATGATTCCCCCTACCCAAGAACGCCCCGATGGCCTTCGTGTTTCTTAATTACATCACGATCAGATGCGTTTGTCAACACTCGCGTAGACAAAAGGACGGTAGAGAGCAAACAAAACTTCACACCGAACGCGACGGTTCTATCTGATCAGAGGGTTGATCAGAGGTTCGACGGTCCGAGTTCCCCAGGCGGGCGGTGATCTGGCCAGGAACATGCACGTTGACAGCAGGATGGTGGGTTCAGCCACCGTCACGCTCGCAGGCCGGCGACCACCATCTCGGCGTAGGCCATACCGATCTCGTCGGCCGTATCCGGCGATCGATCTGGGACAAACCAGCGGTTGGTCCAGTTGATCATCCCCAGCACGCCGAACGCCAGCACCCTCGCCGAGGCGATCGGTCGAATGCTGCCATCGTCGATCCCCTCCTGCATGACTGCGATGATCGCGTCGTCATACCGACGGTTCACCGTTCGCATGTGCTGCGACCATTCAGTTCGGTCGCTCTCGACCTGCGACAGATTCTCTCGAACGTACACATACAACAGCGGGTAGTTACCGCCGTACGAGCGCATCAACTCGATCACCAGTTTCCGAAGCTTGTCAAGGGCCGGCAGGCCGGTGACAAGAACGGACTCAGCCATTTCGACGTTGCTTTCCGACACCTCACGGATCACCTCGTCGAAGAGTTCACGCTTGTTGGCGATGTAGTAATAAAGCGAGGCCCGGTCGGCACCCAGCGCGTTGGCGACGGCGACCAAACTCGTACCCTTGAAACCTCGTTGGTTGAATATCTGGGCTGCCACGCGAGCGATTTCGCGACGTCGCTCCTGGTACGTCTCGGATCCCTTGTCGAACGCCAACCGACGTCGGCGTCCGATCCCGCTAGCGGAAGGTGCCACCTTGGCCGTCGCCAAGCGTTATCGCCCCAGCCAGATGGCGGGCCGCTTTTCTGCAAACGCAGCGGCACCCTCCCTGGCATCTTCGGTGGCCAGGATGCCTTCGACCAGGTCTCGCTGCCTGTCCCATACGTCGGCGAGCGGCCAGGTCGGCGACTCGGCGACGATTTGTTTGGTCATCGCTACCGCCAACGGTCCGTTTGCAGCGATCGCCTGGGCAAGCTGGCGTGCACCCTCCAGCGCCCCACCGTCCGGTGTCAACCGGTTCACCAACCCCCACCGATGGGCCACCGACGCCGACATGTGTGCACCAGTCAACGCATACTCCAACGCGATCTGACGCGGGATCCGCTGTGGCAGACGGATCAGCCCGCCAGAACCGGCGACGAGACCACGGGTTACTTCGGGGATGCCGAATACGGCACCCTCCGCTGCAACGACAAGATCACAAGCAAGCACGAGTTCGCAGCCGCCCGCCAGCGCGTACCCCTCGACCGCAGCGATCAGCGGCTTGCGCGGCGGTGTTTCGGTAATCCCAGCCAACCCTCGTCCGTCGATCTCAGGGCGCTCACCTTGGAGAAACGCCTTCAGATCCATGCCGGCGCTGAACGTTCCACCTGCCCCGGTAAGGATTCCGATCAGTAACTCGGGATCGTCGTCGAGTTGGTCCATCGCTGCGGCGATTCCCGCGGCTGCTGCTCGATTGATCGCATTGCGAACGTGTGGACGGTTGATCGTGACGACAAGCGTTTGGCCCTCACGAATGACGGTGACCTCGGCGGTGTTCATGGCAACGACCGTATTGATCGTCGAGACAAATGTCAACATATCCGTTGACGGCGGGCGCCAGCCGCTCTAATCTCGTTGCTATGTCAGATCTCTTCTCACTCCAAGGAAAAGTTGCCATCGTGACCGGCGGTTCTCAGGGCATTGGCCTGATGATCACGCGCGGCCTTGTCGATGCCGGTGCCAAGGTGTACGTGTCCTCGCGCAAGAAAGAGGTCTGCGACGCGATCGCAGCCGAGCTCTCCGAGCACGGAGACTGTGTCTCGCTGCCGGGCGATGTGTCGACAGAGGAAACGGTGCTCGAACTCGTCGGCCAACTCGCCGAGCGGGAAGACAAGCTGCACGTGCTGGTCAACAACGCAGCGACAGCCTGGGCCGCACCGCTCGAGACCTACCCGGAAGCAGCCTGGAACAAAGTATTCGGCATGAACGTAACGAGTGCCTTCAACCTCAGTCGTGCGGTGCTTCCAATGCTCGAACGAAGCGCAGCCCCGAGAGATCCAGGACGGATCATCAACGTCGGTTCGATCGACGGCTTCCGTGTCCCGGCGCTTGAGAACTACGCGTACTCGGCGAGCAAGGCCGCCATGCATCAGATGACTCGAGTACTCGCCCAACGACTGGCGTCGAGAAATGTGACCGTGAACGCGATCGCTCCCGGCCCGTTCCCGTCGAAGATGATGGCGACCACCCTCAATGAGGTCGGCGAGGAATGGCGGGCGAAGTGTCCGATGGGTCGCCTCGGTGAACCTGACGATATGGCTGGCATCGCCGTGTATCTCGCGTCTCGGGCGGCGGCCTACGTCACCGGTCAGATCATCGCCGTCGACGGAGGTTTCTCGACCACACCCTGGTGATTGAGGGTGATGTGTGCGATGCGGCGGTGAGCGTCTCAGCTGACGGGGCCGCCGGCGACGAAGAGCACCTGGCCGGACACGAAGCTCGACCGTTCATCGACGAAGAAGGAGATTGCGTTGGCGATGTCGGCCGGTTCGCCGGCTCGGCGCACGGCGATGTCCTTGGTCGCCTCGGCGATCAGCTCGTCGAACGACATGCCAACGCGTTCGGCAACGGCTTGCGTCATTGCCGTCACCGTGAATCCGGGAGCGACCGCATTGACCGTGACGTTGAAGCGGCCCAGTTCGAGAGCGAGCGTCTTGGTGAATCCGATCAGGCCGGCCTTTGCAGCGGCGTAGTTAGCGCGTCCCACGTCACCGACGACAGCGGTACTTGCCAAGTTCACGATGCGACCCCATTTGACGGCACGCATCTCGGCCTCGACCGCACGCGACATCAGGAAAGCGCCGCGCAGATTCACCGCGAGCACGAGATCCCAGTCCGCCGAGCTCATCTTTCCGAGCAACGCGTCTCGTAGCACCCCCGCGTTGTTGACCAGCACCGTCGGCGCCCCCAGCTTGTCGGTGATCGTGGCGACGGCAGCAGCAACCGCATCCTCGTCCGCCACGTCAGCGCCGAGTGCCAACGCCCGCCGCCCGTGCGTCTCGATCGCCCGCACGGTGTCGGCACATGCGGCAGCGTCGAGGTCGACGACTGCGACGTCAAGCCCATCACCGGCGAGACGAGCGGCGATCGCCGCGCCGATTCCCTGAGCAGCTCCGGTGACGATTGCGACGCGTCGGTCGCCGACCGGCGCGGCCGTCACCGCAGGCCCAGTTCTTCGGCAGCGCGCTCGGCCAGCAAAAACTTGCGCGGGCGGCCGCTGGGGG
This sequence comes from Ilumatobacteraceae bacterium, assembly GCA_031416375.1. Lineage (GTDB taxonomy): Bacteria > Actinomycetota > Acidimicrobiia > Acidimicrobiales > Ilumatobacteraceae > Ilumatobacter. Next base: position 3,623 of record JANOTN010000228.1, on the reverse strand, counting down.
TCAGTGGAACCTGTTCCGCCTCGATCCGGCGCACGTACTTGGGTACCTTGAACCGTGCAAGCCGTTCCGCGCAGTAGGCAATCAGCTCGTCCTGATCGACGTCGGCTCCACCTGCGGGAACGATCCATGCCAGCCCTGCCTCACCCATGCGTTCATCGAGAACGGGCACGACGTATGCCTGATCGACGTGAGGGTGGAGGTTGAGGACGGCTTCGACTTCAGCCGGCATCACTTGCTCGGCACCGCACCGATAACACTCCTTGCGGCGTCCCGCAAGGGTGATGTAGTCGTCGTTGTCGAGCGTGCCAAGGTCGCCGGTTCGCAGCCAGCCATCGTCGTCGAATGACGCAGCGGTTTCCTCCGGTTTCTTGTAGTAGCCGGAGGTCACTCCGATGCCGCGCACCATCAGCTCGCCAACCTCGCCGCGAGGCAGCTCCTGCCCGGTCGCGGGGTCGACGACGCGATAGATGCACAGACGGCCCCCGTTGCCAGGGTCCCCGGCGACTCCGACGTCTCGCAGTCGTCCGTTGGTGGTCCGCAATTTCTCGACGGTGTCGTCCATCCGCGTGACGGTCGTCGACGCGGTCGTCTCGCTCATGCCGTATCCCGTCGTGATCTCCACTGAGCCGAACACATCGACGAGTTCATCCCAGATACCGGCAGGCGAGGCTCCGCCCGACGAGATGATCGAAGTCAATGTGGAGAGGTCGTAGTCGCCTGCTCTGGCAGCCTTGATCACCGCCTGAGTCATGATTGGAACCAACAGGACGTCGGTGGCCTCGTGCTCGACGATGCTGTCGAGCGTCGCCACCGGGTCGAAGTTGAGCTGCGGAATGATTGCCCCGCCGACGAACAGAGCCGCCAGCAGCCCCTCGACGTAGCCGTAGACATGGTACATCGGCAACGAGAACGAGATCCGGCGGGCGTCTTCGAAGGCACGGCCGTAGGCGCTCCCGTAAGCGGTCCGCATGAACATGTCATGCGTCAGCACGACGCCTTTCGGTGTTCCTGTCGTACCCGACGTGTACAAGATGTCCGATGGCGAATCTGGGCCGAATCCATCAGCCGGCACCCACCCGTCGGAGGTCGTCGCCAGCTCCTCTAACGAGGCGGCCCCGACTCTGCCGTCACCTTCGGCTGAGAACACGTAAACGTGTCGAAGCATGGGAAACCGGTCTCCCCCACCGCATTTCTCCCAGCCGGGGGCGAGATCGTCGAGTGCGCTCAGATAGTCGAGCCCGCGGAACTGGTCCATCGTGATCAACGCCACCGCGTCAGATTGCTCGATGACATATCCCAACTCGTCCCGGCGGTTCAAGAAGTTGATTGGCACAGCGACGGCACCGGCTCGGGCGATGCCGAACTTGACCGCAACGAACTCCGGGTGGTTGCCGAGCACAATGGCGACGTGCTCACCTGGCTGCACACCCGACGACGTCAACCCATGGGCGACGCGCTTCGACCACTCCTGGATGTCTCGATAGGAGTACGTGACATCGTCGGTGATGACGAGTGGACGATCCGGAAATTCGTCGGTAGCAGCATCGAGCATGTCCGCCAACGTGCGCGGTTCCCACGTGGGAAACCGCGCTTCGAGCAAGACGCGCCGCTCAGCGAACGGCCTCACGACCTGAGCGAGGCCTGGTATGCCTCCCAGTAGGTGCGGTGAGCGCGGAACTCCTTGTCGCGGTCAAGCACTGCGGGTTTTACACCACCTTCTCGCCAGAGTTCGGTGAATCGATCCATCGCCGGTCCTGCGATGCCCATCGCGTCGAGATCGTTGGCCGCCGCCATCCCAGTGTGCATGCCCTGCGCCTCGAACCACCGATTGGTGACTTCCTTGTGCGAGTAGATCGCATCAAGCGGAACATGCGAGACGCGCTCTGCGTACGCGCGTGCAACTGCTTCGACTTCGTCACGGGGAACGGCTCGGTTCACCAGTCCGAACTCCGCTGCCTCGACACCTGTCATGTTGTCGCCAGTCAGTAACCATTCCTTCGTTTTGCGCATTCCGAGGTGGATCGGCCACATACCGAACACGTGGATCTCGCCCATCGCACGCGCCTCAGGTTGACCGAGCAGAGCATCCTCGGCGCAGAACACGACGTCGCATACGCCGATCAGGTCAAGCCCACCGGCAACGCAGTGGCCGTGAACGACGGCAACCGTGGCCTGGCGGATCCGGAAGAGCCGCATCCAGCGCTCACGAGAGAGGTGGAACTCACGGCGCGACCACACCGGCGCTCGACGATGAGGACGTCTTTGCACTTCGTTGATGGCGCTGTCAGCGTCCCAGAGGTAGGAGAACTCGGTCAGGTCGTACCCCGCACTGAAGTGGTTGCCGTTGGCCTTGATGAGCAGCACGCGCGTTTCGTCATCCTGATCGAGATCATCGAGCACGAGGTCGAGTTCGTCGCGGAGTTTGCGCGAGAGGGCGTTGCTCTTCTCGGGGCGATTGAGTGTCAGCGTTGCGATCCGATCTTGCTTTTCGTAGATCAGTGTCTCGAGTTCCATGGGCTACCTCTGCTTGGTTTGGGAGTTGAGCGCGAATGGGCGACCGGCCGACGCTTCGCAGGGGAGTGGTCCCCATCTCTCAACGTAGACATCCTGGATACATTTGTCAACGGTTATGTTGACATTGCGTCCTGGCTTTCGTACCATCGTCAACAACCCAAAACCGTTGAGGAGCTGTCACTTGAACACTGAGGTCGATGTGATCGTGGTCGGTGCCGGTTTCGCCGGTCTACGGGCGCTTCACACCCTGCGCCAACAGGGACACTCCGTGGCCGTACTCGAAGCTGCGGCGGGCATCGGTGGTGTCTGGTATGCAAACCGCTATCCCGGCGCACGCTGCGATGTCGAGAGTCACGACTATTCGTATTCGTTCTCGTCGGAACTCGAGCAGGAATGGCGATGGAGTGAACGTTATTGCACACAGCCTGAGATCCTTCGCTACGTCGACCACGTTGCAGACCGGTTCGACCTGCGAGGTGACATTCACCTGAACACTCGCGTCCTCACAGCAGACTTCGATGAACTGACCTCACGCTGGTCGGTGGCGACCGAGTCGGGCGACCATTGGACGGGCCGGTATCTGATCATGGCGGTCGGCCAATTGTCGAAGACCAAAGCACCGTCACTCGACGGTGCGAGTTCGTTCACTGGCGGCATTTACCACACCGCCGAATGGCCCCACAAAGATGTCGACTTCAGTGGCAAGCGGGTCGGTGTCATCGGCACGGGCTCATCGGGCATGCAGGCGATCCCGATCATCGCAAACGAGGCAGCCCACCTCACCGTGTTCCAGCGAACCCCGAACTTCAGCGTGCCGGCATGCAACGCAGTCATCACCGACGAAGAAGACGCTGCCATCAAAGCGGACTACGCCACCAGGCGAAATGCAGCGCGCAACTCTCCGAGCGGCCTCGGGTTCGTCCCGAACAAGCAATCCGCGCTCGACGTGGACGCCGACGAACGCAATTCAACCTATGAGGCGGCCTACGAACGCCTCGGATTCGGGTTCGCTCTCGCCTACTACGACATCCTGCTCGATCTGAAGGCCAACGACACCGCCGCCGACTTCATACGCGGCAAGATCGCGGCACTCGTCGACGACCCAGACA
>JANOTN010000227.1:0-35318 GCA_031416375.1 Ilumatobacteraceae bacterium | reverse complement strand
GATCGAGGTAGTCCGATCGACGCTCTGCCACGATTCGAGCGTTGATGTTGAGTGCAAACGCCCGGTGTAGATGGTCAACGACGCTGCGGATCCCGGGTGTCGGATCATCGGGGAACCGCAACGGGTGAACTGGATCGTCGTAGGTCGAGATCGGGGCACCGGCAGCAGTCGGCCCATACAGATCGAGTCGTTGCGACGGCCAACTGCCCTGCAGCAAGTTGACGAGATCCATGATGTGATCGGCATGCAGGTGGGTGACAAACACTCCGCGCACCAAAGGTCGGCCCGGATCGTGATTGTGGTGGAGCGCCAAGCCGGCCCGCCACATCTGAGAGTGAGCGCCCTCGCCGCAATCCACGAGATAGGCCGTGTCGCCAACGACCACGGCATTCGAGTAACCGCACCGAGTCGACTTCGGATTTGATCCGCCAGCGGTGCCGAGCAACACCAACCGGTTGTCAGAATCAACATGGCGCGACGGTCGGCGGGCAGCAATCACAGCGTTCCAACCGCGACGATCGGTGGGTCGATCTCGAGGCTTCTCCGCTGGCATGAGTTGGCCACGGTAGCCGGACAACCACGCACGAGGTCCGATCGGTTCGCCTATGGCGAACCCGCTCTACGCCGAATCGCGTCGGGCTGATACTGTCCGAAGCATCCGGGCGACCGTCCGGTCAACGAGACATTCCGCTGAACTTGTATGGGGGATCAGTGACGACCATCGAAGACATCCATTTTCCAACTGCCGACGAAATCGACGGCTTTTGGGCTTTCGACAAGATGCATGCGCCGAGGCCGCTGCACCCACTGTCGCAAGACCTGGTAATGACGACCCTCGGGTGGGGTTTCACCAAGGCACAGGAGGAATACGACTGCCCGGTCGTGGCGTCCAACCAGGCGATCAACCACTACTTCTTCATGTCGTTCCATCCGCATCCGGATGAGACCGTGATCGAAGATCGCATGTCCCGCTACCTCGACACGCTGAACACCAAGGTTCCGCTCGTCGGCAAGCGGTGGACCGACGAGTGGCTACCGCTGATCCGCACCCGTAACGAGTCAGAACGTGACGTCGACTATTCGTCGATGAGCGATGCCGAACTGAAGGCGAAGCTGACCGACATGACCGACTGGATGCGGGAGATGTGGTACATCCACGGCCACATCAACTTTGCCCTGTTGTCGGGTGCAGCGCTGTCCGACATGTATGACGAAGTCATGCGGCCCGTGGATCCGACCGAGTCCTATCAGATCCTGCAGGGTCACCACACTCGCCCGGTCGATGCCGCCCACGCGTTGTGGACGCTCAGCCGCACCGCAAAGCACAGCCCGTTCCTCAACGAGCTATTTGGTAGCACCCCGACCCGCGATCTCGCCGCCAAGCTCGAGAAGTCAGAGCAGGGTCGCACCTTCCTCGCCGACCTCAACGCCTTCCTGTACGACTTTGGATGGCGCAGCGACGCCGTGTACGACCTCGCCGATATCCCGTGGCGCGAAGACCCGGCGATTCCGCTCGGCAACATCGCCCGCTACATCAACCTGTCCGACGACAGCGATCCGCAAGTCAACTTCGAGCGGGCGGTCAAGCTGCGTGAGGAACTGACTGGCAAGATCCGGGCCAAGCTCGCCGCCGACCCGGACCGGTTGGCGAAGTTCGACACCCTCTACGACGCTGCCCAGTACGCCTATCCATTGACCGAGGATCACGCTTTCTACATCGATCAGATGGGTGTCGTGTGTTTTCGTCGTTTCGTGTTGGCGGTCGGTGATGCGCTCGCCCGCAACGGAAGTATCGCCGCCCGTGACGACGTGTTCTTGTTGCATGAGGTCGAGGTCCACGACGCCCTCGCCAACGGCGGCGACCAGCGTCAAGTGGTCGCCAGTCGAAGGGCGGAAATGGTCGCCGCGGCTGCGGTGACACCGCCCGACATTGTGGGCACTCCGCCACCACCGCCATCGCCCGGCGACTTCATCGACCCGTTCATGGACGCGCTGGTCACCCGGTTACTCGGGATCAAGCCGCCACCTGAGGGCGAGCAGGATCCGAACCTGATCGACGGCGTGGCCGGTTCACCCGGCGTTTACCGAGGCGTTGCCCGTGTGGTCCGATCACTGGAGGAGGCCGGTGACCTGGAGGACGGCGAGATCATGGTGTGCGAGATGACGCTGCCACCGTGGGTTCCGATGTTCGCGATCGCCGGCGCTGTCGTGTCAGACGTCGGTGGTGTGATGAGTCACTGTGCAATCGTCGCCCGCGAGTTTGCTCTGCCGGCCGTCGTCGGCTCAGTCAATGGCACGAGCCGGATACAGACCGGCCAGGTCGTCACAGTCGACGGCACCAACGGCAACGTCTACCTCGACGGCCGCGAACTGTAAGAACTTCACCGGCAGGCGTGTTACAGATGGTGTCTGACACCATCTGTAACAGGGACGGCGTCCGGGACGGTCCAATTGGCCGGCATCCGGGCGAAGTCGAAGAACGGGGCGTCGTCGCCTTGCTCGACGGCTTGCTCGATCTTCGCGACGTGGTGCTCGGCGAACAACCGATCCTGCCTCGCCGCTACTGACAATGTATCCACACTTTGCGGTAATGTGTCCACATGGATGTCGGCATTCGGGAACTCAAGCAACACCTGTCCGAGTATCTCGATCGGGCGGCAGCTGGTGAACTCATCCGGGTGACCGACCGAGGGCATCCCAAGGTCCTCATCTCACCGCTCGGCGGGCAGGGCCAGATGCAACTAGGGATCGATGAGGGTTGGATTCGCGGGCCGCTGGCCACGCCCGGCCTCGGTCCGACCGAACGCTTTCGATCCCATCTGCGGGTACTCGACGTTCTGACAGAAGACCGCGGCGAGTGACTCTCTACGTCGACTCAAGTGCGCTGATCAAGCGATACATCGAGGAACCCGACTCTGACTCAGCGGCGCTGATCCTGGAGTCCGATCCGGTACTCGCAACAAGTTGGGTGACTGTTGTCGAAGTCCGCCGCAACGTGGCGTGTCTTCTCGACGGTAACGCCCGCCGAGTTGCGCTGCGCTGCGCCGAACGCGACTTCGACGCAATGGCCCTGATCACGTGTGACGGAGCCGTTTCAACCGCCGGCGCTGCGATCGGCGAGACCCTCGGCGTTCGCTCGCTCGACGCGATCCACTTGGCCTCGGCACAACGCCTGATGATCGAGTCACTCGGCTTCGTCACCTTCGACCTCCGCCAAGGCCAGGCCGCCAGAGCGCTCGGCCTGCGCGTACTCGGCTGCTGACCGAGCCGCTGTGACCGAGTGCCGCCATCCGACCATCGTCAGCGGTCGTAGGACAAGTCGGTGCGGTCCCACGTTCCATTGAGGAACGGGGCGTCATAGCGGACAGGCGAGCGTCAAGATCAGTGCAAGAAACCCCGATAGATGTCCTAGGAACGTGGGACCTGCGCATCTGATTGGGCGTGATGACGAAAATGGCGTGGACATCGTACGACGGGCTGGCACCGCCGGCCACCACCTCGGCAGGAACGTGGCCGCGGATCACCACGTCGCAGGCCGACGACGATCGACTCAACCGCGACGTCGGCGTGCGCCAGCTCTACGAGCTGCGCCACGCAGACATGGTGCGGTTCGCGGCGTTTCTCACGGGCGATGTGCACGTCGCTGAAGACATCGCCCACGAAGCCTTTGTCCGCATTTTTGAAACCTGGGACCGCATCGACGATCCCGAGCGAACCGACGCGTACCTCCGGGCCACGATCGTCAACCTGGTCCGTGGGAGCCACCGCCGGCGACGTGTCGTCGATCGCCAACCGACACCACACCTGACGCTCGTCGGATCCGCCGAGGATGACGCAATCGCTGGCGTCAGCCGCGATCGCGTGCTTTCGGCCGTTTCATCGCTTCCACTCCGTCAGCGCGCCTGCGTGGTCATGCGGTACTGGATGCGGATGACCGAGAGCGAGATCGCCACCACACTGGAGCTCTCGGTCGGCTCCGTACGCACACACGTCAAGCGCGGCACCGAAACACTCAAGCGAACGCTGGGAGATCAACGATGAACGACTTCGGTCAACGACTCACCGCCCTACTCGATGATGCCGCCGCAGACATCGAGCCACGCCCCGACTTCGGTTCTATTCGCGCCGGCCACGTCCGCGTGAGTCACGGGCACGCTGGTGGCGGCTTGGCAACGCGTCGGCCCTTTCGCCGCTCGGTCGGTATCGCCGCCGCAACGCTCGTAGTGTTTGGAGGGTCGGCGTTCGCCTTCAAAGCGGCCACAGACGGGCAAGATTCGGTGGCCTCGACCAACGTCGTGACGGTATCGACGTCGCTCGCACCGGACACCGGCGTCGTGGTAACCGTCACGGAACCTGTCAAGGATCGGATACAGGCGAGCAAACCCGACGCCACCAATCCTGTCAGGACCGAGCCGAGCAAGACCCAAATGTTCGAGACGAAACCTCCGAAAGTTGTCGCTTACACCGCCAACCTCGGAGCCTCCGACCTCGGAGCCTCCCCAATCCGCCAGGTGATGTTCGGAACAGCCGGGCACGGTGAGACGGTGACCGTCACGACAACATACGGATCAGGCATCTCAACCGTCGACAACGACAGCGAGTGGAACCTGACCCTGACCCTGACGGATGTGCCTGACGGCACCAAAGTGTTTGCCCGCGTGACGTTCAGCGGCTCATCCAAGTACTTCGACTTCCGACTCGAGCGGCCAATCCCGCCGCCCCCGCCTCCCACGGACCCGCCCACTGAGGCACCCGCGCCGGTCGGATTCACCGCAACAGCAGGCTCGGCATACCTCGCCGGCTCTCCGATGAAGCAGGTGTGGTACGGAACTGCGACGCCTGGAACGGTGATCACAGCCAGCTCCGAATTCGGTTCGGCGCAGGCCACAGCGAATTCGAACGGCAAGTGGGAATTAGCTCTCAAGATGTTCGAGGTGCCCGGCGGCACGGACGTCCGAGTGATCCTGTCGGCGGACACGAGCGAGAACGTCTACGAGTTCATGCTGCACCGCCCTGAGTCGGAGCCCGAGCCAGTGCCTGCGGCGTTCACGGTGAACCTTGGAGCAGCCAGGGTCGGTGGATCGCCGATGAAGCAGGTGTTCTACGGCACCGGCGCAGCGGGAAGCATCGTGCAGGCCCAATCCGAGTTCGGTTCCGCCGAAGCCGTCGTGTCGTCCAAAGGCCAATGGGAGATGCGGCTCGAGATGTACGAGGTGCCATCAGGCTCAGACGTCGGTGTCCGGCTGACCAACAGCGCCAGCGAGTCCGTGTTTGAGTTTGTGTTGCACCAACCGGTATCCGAACCGGTTGCGATTGACTTCATCGCCAACGCCGCCCTCACCGAATCCGATTCGAACCCGCCGTTCAACGAGTACTGGGGCAAATCGACAACCGGCGCGGTGATCACGATTAGTTCGCCGTACGGAGCTGCCGAGCTGACAGCAGATGCAGACGGCAAGTGGGCGGCGCGACTCGAGTTCCCGAACGCACCCGTTGGCGAGACCTTCATTGTGAGGGTCACGAGTTCGAAAGGCAGTGCCGTGTACGAGTTCCCGCTCACCCGCACCGCCTCGGTGTAACCCGCGTTCATGTCGCGTTGAACCCCCCGATACCGCTCTCAGCGCGACTTGAACGAGGTGGCTGGAGCCAGGCCGGATCGGGCGCAGTAGACGTGGTCAGCGAAGTAGTTGCCGTTCGAGTTGATCGAGGACCTGATAGCAGGCGAGTACCTGATGCACGCTCGAGTTCGGTTGGCGACCCTCCCTGATGGCGGCGATGAACTCGCGGTCTTGGAGTTCGATGCCGTTCATCGACACGGCGACTTGCGACACGTCGATCACCTCGTCACGGCCAGTGATCAGATCGTCGTACCGGGCGATGTAGGTGCCGGTATCGCCGATGTATCGGAAGAACGTGCCAAGCGGTCCGTCATTGTTGAACGACAGCGAGAGCGTGCAGATCGCGCCCGTGTCGACCTTGAGCTGGATCGACATGTCCAACGCGATTCCAAGGTCAGGATCGATCGGACCCTGGACGGCGTTGGCCTGAACGACGTTGCCGCCGGTCTGATAGAGGAACAGGTCGACCGTGTGGGCGGCGTGGTGCCACAACAGATGATCCGTCCAGCTACGCGCCTCGCCAAGTGCGTTGATGTTGGTTCGGCGGAAGAAGTAGGTCTGTACGTCCATCTGCTGAATGGTGAACTGGCCCGCCTTGATGGTGTTGTGCACCCACTGGTGACTCGGGTTGAAGCGGCGCGTATGACCGCACATCGCGACGAGGCCGGTCTCCTCCTGCTTGGCCACGACGGCGAGCGCGTCGGCGAGGTTGTCGGCGAGCGGAATCTCAACCTGGACGTGCTTGCCCGCGTCGAGGCAGGCGATCGTCTGCTCCGCGTGCATTTGCGTGGGCGTGCACAGGATCACCGCATCGACGTCGTCGCGTTCGAGGGAGTCGCCAAGTTCGGTGGTGACGTGACCGATTGCGTAGCGCTCGGCGACGGTTCTGGTCTTGTCGAGCGTCCGCCCGACGAGCGACGTCACCTCGACGCCGTCAATGTTCGCCAAACCGTCGAGATGCTTGATCCCAAACGCCCCGGCACCAGCAAGCGCGACCCTGATCGTCATATGGATCAACCGTACCGAATGACCTGTTCGCCCGACTGACCGCGTTCAGCCCCAGAGCTGCTTCGACGCGATCTTGGCACCCAACGCGAGGTGTGAGAACTTCGGCCACACAACAGTCGGATGGACTTCTGGCTTGTATGAGGCTCGTGACGAGAAACCGCAATCGGCACCGGCGATGACGCGCTCCTTGCCGACGATGTTGGCGTACTTGACGATGTATTCGGCGATCAACTCTTCGTGCTCGACGTAGTTGTTGGCGTGGCCTATCAGGCCGGGGATCAACACACGATCGTCGGGGAGCTTGGTCTCTTCCCAGATCTTGTACTCGTGCTGGTGACGAGGGTTGGCGACTTCGAACGAGTACGCACCGGCGTTGACCCGCATCATGAACGGTGCCACCTTGCTCATTGGTACGTCGGTGAGGCGCGGACCGTGGTTCAAGCCGTAGCACGTATGGTGCCGGATCTTGTCGAGCGGAATGTCACGAAGTGCATGGTTGAGGGCATCGACGTGTTCGTTGCAGCCGCGGATCCGTTCGTCCCAATCGTGGGTCGGGTCGGTGAGGTACTCGATCAACCACGGGTCGTCGACCTGAAGAATGAAACCGGCATCGATGATCGCCAGGTACTCGTCGCGCATTGCTTCTGACACCGCCGCGAGATACTCGCGTTGCGTGTCGTAGTACTCATTACGTCCGAATCCACTCGGTCCCGACGATGGCATGAAGACCTCGGTGACATTGAGCCCTTCGCATGCGGCCTTCAGGTTGGCGATGTCGGTCTGCAACAGATCCTGGCCGATGTAGGTGATCGGCCCCCGGGCAATCAGCCGACGCAGCGGCGACACGGCGGCGGTGTACTTCCCGAGGTATTCGGCGTAGTACTCGGGGAACTGATCGACCTCAACCTGCCACGACGGGGCCAGCCCGCCACTCCCCGCTTCGACCTCGAACCCTCCAAGTCGATCCTTCACGTAGCCGAGGAAGCTGACCTTGCTCATTTCGCCGTCCGTAACGATGTCGATTCCGTTCTCGACCTGTTGTCGGACCCGGTCAGCGACAGCCTCGGTGACGAGTGCATCGAAGCGAGCCTTGTCATACGGTCGATCGTGCTCACGTTCCTTCATGAGGTCGAGCAACTCGGTCGGTCGAAACAGGCTGCCGACATGCGTGGTGAGGATTCGGTCGGTGCTGGTCTTCATGGATGCTCCCGTGATGATGGATCGGTCGAACGAGTCAACTGGCGAGTGTCGCATGCTTCAGCAACGCCCACGATCATCTCCGTTCGCCACCGGCGAACGAATAGGTTGCAAGGAAAAACTTCGTCCCTAGCCCTCGATCGGCTTGCATGCCTGTCATAAGACTTGTACGTTTCCGATCAGTCACAGTGTCACAAGACACCGGTGGGGGCCAACATCTCGCGTCCGATTCCGCTGCCACGTCGGCACGGAACAGCGTGAGAACCAGACAAGGGGGAGTCATGAAACTTCGTAAATTCGGTGCGGTGCTTGCTGCTGCATCACTAGTACTCGCGGCCTGTGGCGGCGACGACGAAGAAACCGGCGCAGCCGATACTGCTGAAGAAACGGCTGCTGAAGAAACGGCAGCTGAAGAAACGGCAGCTGAAGAAACAGCAGCTGAAGAAACAGCTGCGTCCGAGCCGGCGCCATCCGGCGAGATGATCATCCAGCCCGGCGAGTGCGGCCTCAACAACGGTGAGGAAGCGACTGGTGAGCCGATCAAGCTCGGCGGCCTCGCTACCAATATCCCAGGCGTCGACTTCACCTGGATCCCACAAATGGCTGGCATCTACTTCGACTGCGTGAACGCCAACGGCGGTATCTATGGCCACCCGATCGAGTACTCCTACGAAGACGCCGCACCGGACCCCGCAGTGTTGTCGGCGCTCGCCGTCAAGCTGGTCGAAGAGGACCAGGTTCTCGGCATCGTCGGCAACACCGAACTGCTCGAGTGCGACGTGAATGGTGAGTACTACGCTTCGAAGGGCTTCCACCCGATTATCGCCGGCGTGGCTCCCGGCTGTTTCCTGAGCGACAACTGGTCGGCCGTCAACATGGGCCCGTACTACTCCAACCTCGGTGGAGCCCAAGCAGCGCTACGAGCCGGTGCGACCGGCAAGATGGTCGTCGCTTCACCCGATCTACCCGGCATGGACTTCAACAACTCCAGCGTCGGCGACTTCGCTCTTTCCAACGGACTCGAATTCGAGGGCTTCCTCGAAACGGTCCCGATCGCCGACCCGGGCGGTTTCGCACAGCGACTCGTCGAGGCTGCGGGCGAAGGCGGTGCCGTCGTGTTGAACTTCACCGGTCCGACCGTCACACCGTTGCTGCTCGCAATCGAGCAGCAGGGTCTGATCGACTCGGTGATCTGGGCCAGCTCAACACCACCGAACGATGACACTGTGGCTGCAGCAATCGGACCGGACTGGGACGGCAAGTTCCTGATCAACGCCGAGTTCAATGTGCTCGACTCAGGCCTGCCTGACCAGAACAACTTGAACGAGATCCATGCCGCTGCGAATGCAGAGTTCCCGGTCGCGGCATTCGCTCAGATGGGCTACCTCGTCGGCAAGTTCACCACCGAGGCGCTGCTTCGGATGGGTGAGGGTGCCGAGTACACCGTGGAAACGGTGAATGCGGCGATCTACGCCCTGACCGGCGCCGAGAGCGACTTGCTCTGCAAGCCGTGGTACTACACCAGCGGCACGGGTCAGAACGTGTCGAACAACACCGATCGCACCGTGGCACCCGATGGCGACAAGATGTCGCAGGTCGAGGACTGCTTCGATGTCGAGGCAATCGACAAGGACGACGCCGCCGGTATCGGGGGCAACCCGCTGGGTGCGATCCGCGAGGCCGAAGCCGCCAACGGCTGACGCACAACCAAGAAGCTTTTTGTGGGGCAGGCGGCCGGTTCGACCGGCCGCCTGCTTTGCGAAGGACCACTCATCACCTATATGACCACGGCACCAGCCTTCGGAGCGTCGAATGCCTGACTTCAAACCGTATCTCGTGATCGGCTTGGCACTCGGAGGCGTCTACGCCGTGTCGGGTGTCGGGCTGGTTGTCCTATTCAGGACGACCGGCGTTCTCAATCTGTTCTACGGGGCAGTCGGTGCGCTCGGCTCACTTGTCGCATTCGACCTGATCAACGAGTACGGATGGAACGAGTGGCTGTCGTATGTTGCAGCCGTCCTGCTCGGCGGTGTTCTCACGTTTCTCTATGGTTGGCTTCTGGGCCCACCACTGGCCAATCGGGACCCTTTGGTCAAGGCCAGCGCCTCGCTCGGATTCGCCCTGATTCTGCTCGGCTTCATGCAATGGAAATGGACCGCCGATGTTCGCAGCCTGATCTTGCCAACATCCAAGTGGCAGTACACGGCGAACTGGTCAGCGCCGGCGGATGACACGACCGATTGGTTCCGTATCGATTGGACGCAGGGCGTCGCCATGCTGCTCCCGATTGTGCTCACACTCGGCACGGTCGTGTTCTTGAAGCGCAGCATGATTGGAACAGCAATGAGAGCGCTGGCCGATGATCGCGACAATACAGCGCTGCTTGGCGTACCGGTGCGCAAGGTCGAAGCCGCCGCCTGGTTCGGATCAGGCGTGATCTTCGGCTTGTGCGGCCTGCTGCTCGCCAATCTGGTGTCCATGGAAATCGCTGCGCTGACGTTCAGCATCCCGATCGCTGCGCTGGCCGCCGCCCTGATCGGCCGAGTCGAGTCGCTGTGGACCACGGTGTTCGCGGCGTTCGTGATCGGCGTGATTCAGTCTGGACTCAATGCTGTTGGCAGTCTCGCCGAATATCGAAATGCAACCCCGTTCGTCAGCGCAATCGTCGTGTTGCTGTACTTCGGATGGCGTCGCCAAGTTGGGGGAAGGGTCGCCTGATGTCTGTCGTCACGGAGTCATCGCCGCAGTCGTCGCCCGTCAATGGCTCGGCGATTGACACACGGCTGCCATCCATCTTGACCGCGGTCACGCCCCAGCGCGTGATCACGGTGCTGGTTGTCCTCGCCGCATCACTCTGGCTACTCCCGGCCGTCTTGAGTGCGTTTTGGCTGCAGATCGCATTTCAGGCCGTCGCCTACTCGGGCGTGGCGCTCGGGCTGGGCCTTCTGGTCGGTCGCACCGGTATGTATTCGTTGTGCCACATTCCGCTGCTCGCGGTCGGAGCATGGATCTCGATGCGAGTCGCTCAAGAGATCGACATGCCGTTCCCGATTCTGCTTGTGATCACCGGGATTTTGACCGGGCTGGTCGGCATCGTGATCGGGCTACCTGCCCTTCGGTTGAGCGGGCTGTATCTTGCGCTGATCACGTTGATGGCCGCGGGTGCGATCACCTTGCTCGTGCAGCAGTTCAAGTTCCCCAACGGTGGCACTGGTTTCTGGGGGTTCGACAAGGGCGTCGCGTCCGGGGCTGCGTCGCTCGCCCGGCCCTCAATCGCACTCGGCAACACGGCCTACTTTCGCTATACCGTCGTCGTCGTAGCTGTGCTGTTCCTGATCGTGGCCTGGCACCTCCAAGGCAGGCCGGGGAGGGCCTGGGCTGCAATTCGCCAATCACAGGTGACCGCCGTAGCGGCGGGCGTCGACACGACTCTGTACAAGCTGTGGGCGTTTGGCTTGTCGGCTGCTGTCAGCGGTGTTGCAGGTGCACTCGTTGCCGCCGGCCCCGGGGGTGTGACGACCAATCAGTTCCCTGTCGAACAGTCAATCACCCTGCTCGCGGTCGTCTTGATGGGTGGCGTGTACAACATCTGGGGTGCTCTCGTCGCCGGATTCCTCCTGCGAGCGCTCCCGCAACTGCTCGATCAGAAGTTGGGAATCCCGACCGAGTTCCTGACCATCTTGTTTGGTGTCGGCGTGATGCAGGTGCTGTTGGTGCAACCGAAGGGCGTCGTCGAAGATCTGCGCAAACTCGGGATGCTGATCGGCTGCATGGTGTTCGGGATCGGGAAGCAACCGTCGCTTGCTGTAGAAGGTGCGGACTCATGATCGAGATCAAGTCGCTCACTGTTCGGTTTGGCGGCGTGACGCCGATCAACGACATGACGATCACGATGAACGTTGGCGTCAACGGCCTGATCGGACCCAACGGCGCCGGTAAGACAACCTTCTTCAACGTGTTGAGCGGGTTCGTCCGGCCGGCACATGGAACGGTCACGGCCTTCGGTGACGATCTACTAGCGATGCCCGACTTCAAGCGAGTGCGGTGGGGTCTCCGGCGTACGTTCCAAACCGAACAGGCGATCGCCGATATGTCAGTCTTCGAAAATGTCCTGCTGGTCCACGAGCACTCCGGCGGACCGGCGGCAACTCGACGAAACGACGTGATCGAGGCGGTCGAGTTCGTCGGACTTGGTTCGGTGATCAAGAAGCCGGTCGGTGGTTTGGGTGCCGCCGAACGTCGGCTCGTCGAGGTCGCCAGAGCCGTCGTCGGCAAGCCTCGACTCGTGTTGCTCGACGAACCGGCCGCCGGCCTACCCGACGAGGAAACCGCAGCGCTCGGTGAGGTCATCAAACAGATCCCCGACCGCACGGGGGCGCTCACGATTCTGGTCGACCACGACATGGGGCTCGTCGGTGCAACCTGTGAGTTCAGCGCCGTGCTCGACTTCGGTTACGTGATTGCGGCCGGCAAGACCAAGGATGTGCTCTCTCACCCCGAAGTAATTGCTGCCTACCTCGGGACGGAGGACGTTCACGTATGAGCGCCGACTCAGGTTTGATCGTCGAGGGCGTCTCGCTGCAACGTGGCGGGCACACCGTCGTCCGAGACGTCTCGATGACGGCGCCACTTGGTGAGATCACCACGTTGCTTGGCCCGAACGGTGCCGGCAAGTCGAGCCTGGCGTTGGGTATCGCCGGGCTGCTGCCACTGTCTGGGGGCAGTGTCTCCTTGAACGGAAGCAAGATCAGTGGCAGCCGGGCCGAGAAGGTTCGTGCCGCTGGGCTCGCGGTCGTGCCAGAGGGTCGCAAGCTACTCCCGAGCCTCACCGTCGAAGACAACCTCGGTGTCGCCACGTATATGTTGGCGAAGTCGGAACGCCGGAGTGGGATTGACTACGCGCTCTCGCTGTTCCCGGAGCTTGAGAAGAGATGGACACAGCGGGCCCGATCGCTCTCCGGTGGTGAGCAACAAATGGTCGTGTTGGCGCAAGCATTGGTGTCACGCCCCAAGGTGCTGCTGATCGATGAACTCTCGCTCGGACTGGCACCAATCATTGTGAAGCGTCTGATGCCTACCCTCACCGAGGTCGCCGCGAGTGGCGTCGGAGTGCTCCTGATCGAACAGTTTGCCCAGCTGGCTCTGGCGGTAGCCAACAAGGCGTACATGATGGAAGGCGAGCAGATCCGCTACGACGGAACCGCCGCCGAACTGCGCGAGAACCCCGAAATGCTCAGCTCCGCCTACCTGCTGCGTTCGCACTGACCGATTGGCGCAGCAATGAACAATCTCGTCGGCAAGGTCGCCGTCGTTACCGGCGCAGCGTCCGGAATCGGCCTCGCCCTCGCCCAGCGGTTTGCTGCCGACGGGATGCGGGTCGTGATGGCAGACATCGAGCGACCTTCACTCGAGCACGTTGCGGCCGAACTGGCCGCAACCGGTGTTGACGTGCTCGCCGTGTTCACCGACACGTCGATCGAGTCGGACGTTGCGGCCCTCGCCGCAGCGACGATCGAGCGATTCGGTGCCGTACACATCGTGTGCAACAACGCCGGCGTCGGGAGTCGCGGGCTGACAATCGCCGATCTGCCCAAACGGGACTTCGAATGGGTGCTCGGCGTGAATCTGTGGGGCGTGATCCACGGCATCCGGGCGTTCCTCCCCCACCTCACGCAGCAAGGTGAGGGTCACATCGTGAACACCGCCTCGGTGTCGGGCCTCTATCACCTACCACGGATGGGTCCGTACAACGCATCCAAGGCTGCCGTGATCGCGCTCAGCGAGACGCTCAAATTCGAGCTCGACGCCGAAAACTCGCCTATCGGTGTTTCGGTGCTCTGTCCGAGTTGGGTACGCACCAACATATCGACCGCCGCTCGTAACGTGCCCGAGCGACTCGCCTATGAACTCACAGCTCAGCAAGCTGCCGAGATGGTCGAGTACAAGTCGAAGCGCAAGCAGCAACTCCAAAGTGACGCGCTCGAGGCAGACGATGTAGCGATTCAAGTCCGCGACGCTGTGCTGACAAACCGGTTCTATGTGATTACCCACCCGGAGAGCATCGGCAACATGCGTGACCGCTTCGGCCGGATCATAAGCGGCGACAACCCG
The DNA here is from genome assembly GCA_031416375.1 of Ilumatobacteraceae bacterium. Classification (GTDB taxonomy): domain Bacteria; phylum Actinomycetota; class Acidimicrobiia; order Acidimicrobiales; family Ilumatobacteraceae; genus Ilumatobacter. The sequence continues at coordinate 21,384 of JANOTN010000227.1, read as the reverse complement.
ATCAAACCGTACCAATAGCGAACGTTTGGTGTCAGACACCGAACGTTCAGTTGCAGCCAGACGCGAACGCCAGTGCGTCGCAAACCTGGCGTAGTTTCACGTCGTCGAGTTGTCCAATCCGTTCGGTGAGAAGTGACCGTCGGATCGGTTGAATATTGTCGAGGCTGAGGGCGCACTCCGTTGGAAACCCTTCAGCGGGCCTGCGGCGAACCTCTGACGAGATCCCACGAATGTTCCTCGTAGCCGGCACTCCGAGAACGCGTGTGAGCACGGGGATTCCCTCGTTACGGGTCAGGACGAGATACGGCCGCCGCTCGTCGTCAGGATCGTCGTGCCACCACAGTTCGCCGCGAGCTACCACGACAGACCCGCAGCTTCTTCCTCCGCCGCGAGAGCCCGAGCCGCGGCGCGACCCGAACGAGCACTTTGCTGATTCAGATCCCCCCATTCATCGATGTCGATCTGGGGGTGCTGACGGTACTTGCCGGCGCACATGTCCCTGCCTCCGAGTCGATATGCCGACCGAACGTTTGGTGTCTGACACCAAACGTTCGTCACGGGTTGCGGACGACGACGAATGATTCGTCCTGGAACCAGAGGCCGCCGTGTTTGAGCACGACGTCGTTGGTGACTTTGAGGTAGTCGCCCCCCTGCATGGCGACGTTCACGCGATCATCGTCGATCTGGGCCACATACACCGCCGCGTTCCACGCCGCCAAGGCGGTCGAGGTGCTCAGCCTGTTGGTTACCTCATTTGGCATCGCATGTAGGTGATAGGTGAACAACGCCTGGGCGTCGTTGTCTCCCTCGAAGTGATACTGCTTCTCGCCACCTTCGTTGAGTTGTTTGTTGAGTTCCTTGATCAGGAGGTGGCGTGGTGTGGCGAACGGTTCGTCACCCGGCCAGATCCGCCGAACGATCTCCATCCCCGGGTCATGTCCCGTCGATTGGACCACCACAAGCCGTCCGCAGGGTGCGAGCGCACGGGCGATCGGTGCCAACACCGACTTGACCTTGCCTTCGGCTGAGGTCCGCGAACGATACGGCTGGGCGGCCAGAATGAGGTCGTACTTGAACGACTGAGCGGCACCGATGTTGCGCGGGATCACGTCGTGCATGCCGAACGCACGATCCTTGCGATACAACACCAGCACCGACGGGTACTCGTAGATTGGATTGCCGGTCGCCGGGCTGCTGGTGGTTTGCCAACCCGTGTCCAACACAGACTCAAGGTCACCGATCTGCTGCTGAAAGTCGTGAGATGTGCTGCCGTTCAGCGGAACGTCCCACCACTTCAGTCGTGACTGTGATTCCTGCTTGCGAGGGAACAGTTCCGGGGCTTCGCCATAGAACATGTTGGTCAGCACGACGATCGTCTCGGGATGCTCGGCGAGCCGGTCGGGCAGCGTCGCCAACGTGAGACGTGCGTCCTCCATGCTGACTTCTTTGCCGACGACGACGAACGGCACAGTTGGCATCCGACGATGTAGGTCACGGAGCACATGACTGAGCACCACGCCGTTGCCCGTACCTGCGTCGAACACTCGGACCGCAGGCGGCTCGGGTCGAAGGTGTTCCAGTTCAGCGCCGATTCGAGCACCAACGACTGCCTTCTCACTCGTGGTCGTCACGAACAACAGGTACTTCTCACGGTTGTCGAAGAAGCGAAACGGCTCCCCATCAGACACGGTCGGCACAGCCTCGTCGGTCATCGCTACCCCCACGTCATCGTACGAACATCGACGACGGTAGATCAGCAGAAATCACCAAGCATTACCAACGTTCGCTGCTCACGAACGCATGACCATCACCTGCCTGGTGTTTCAACGTCACTCGAAAGCCGGGGCGCGCTTTCCCTGTTCGGCGCACAACCGAAGGTATCGCTCGCGAAAGGTACCTGCGTCGTTGCGTCGAAGGGTTGTCGTGATCGGTACTCCTAGATCTCGCTGACGGCGACGACGCGCTGCTCTGCGTTCGAACGAAATGCCGCCTCGGCCAGGATCAGGGCTTGCAGACCTTCCTCACCGCTCGGCGACGCTGGGGTGCCACTTGCAACGGCGTTCACGAACGTGGCGACTTCAGCCGAGTAAGCGGGCATGTACCGCTCGAGGAAGAAGTTCATCAGGGGTGCCTTGGTGTATCCGTGGGCACCAGCAACTTCGATTGTCGACTCGTAGATGTTCTCGGCGCGCGCCATCCCAAGCGAGCCGTGGACCTCGATGCGTTGGTCGTAGCCGTAGGTGGCTCGTCGGGAGTTGGAGATTTGAGCGATCTTGCCCGACGCAGTGACGAGTGTGATCGCCGCCGAATCGACATCGGGGACACCAGCGATCGCCGGGTCGATGAGTACTGAACCGACGGCATACACCGACACCGGCTCTTCGCCGAGCAGGAAGCGAGCCATGTCGAAGTCGTGGATCGTCATGTCGCGGAACAGCCCACCGGAACGCTCCATGTACTCGATCGGGGGCGGGCCTGGGTCACGAGAGATGATCGTGACCATCTCGACGGCACCAATTGCTCCGGCATCGATCCGATCCCTGACAGCTTTGAAGTTCGGATCGAAGCGACGGTTGAAGCCGACCATCAGGAGTGCACCGGTCTCCTCGACGACGGCGAGGCAGTCACGCACCCGCTGCACACTGAGGTCGATCGGCTTCTCGCAGAAGATCGCCTTACCGGCGCGGGCGGCCTGCTCGATCAAGTCGGAGTGCATGTCGGTCGGCGTGGTGATGAACACTGCGTCGATCTCAGGATTCGCCATAATCTCGTCAATCGACGACACAATCGCGTCGTATTGATCGGCGAGCGCATTCGCCGCCTCTGGAAAGGCGTCGGCAACAGCAACGAGCCGCGCACCCGGTGTTCCGGCGATCGCCGAGGCGTGCACCTTGCCGATGCGTCCGGCACCGAGTAGGCCGATGGATACGGGGTGTGAAGTCATATCAGTTCTTTCGTGTGATGTTGGCTGATCGATGCGACGGGTTGTGGGCGTCGTAGTTCGTTGGACGGCGTGCGAGTCAGACTGCGACTCAGCGTCGCATGGATCGGGTGCGATGGAATCATCCAGTCGATCAAGATGCCGGAGTTCGCGTTGCGGTGATGCACGCTGTGGACCCATTTGTACATCGGTGGCCAATCGATCATCCGGTGGATCCAATGGAAGTGGAACTCGCGTATGAGAGGTGTCAGCAGCATCAGCCCGACGAACCACACGGGGATTTCGGCGAAATCAAGGTCGAGCAAGACGTAGCCCTCGGCCAAGACACCGAACGAGCCGTGCCTTCACGAGCCGTTCGCTACTGGGCCGAAGATCGGATCCTGTTGGTCGGCGACAAGACCGTTGTCTTCCCCTGAGTTGTTACAGATGGTGTCAGACACCATCTGTAACAGTCGTCTTCCCGTGACTACTGCACGTGTGGTGGTCGATTGAGCACGACGGGACAAGTGGCGTGACGAACGATTTCTGACGCCACGCTTCCGAGTCGTAGCCGATCCATACCGGATCTGCCGTGGGTGCTCATGAAGATCAAGCTCGCATCGAGATGGTTGGCGAACTCGACGATCGCCCGCGACGGGCGAGCACCGTGAAGCACCTCGTGTTCGACCGCGTGGCCGGTAGTGAGCGAAAGATCCCGAGCGAACCTCGCCGGGTAACCCCACTCGACGACGTCCTCAGCGATCGCGATGGCCGGGTCGATGACCTCGACGATCCACGGCGTCGCTCCGAACTCGACACTCCACGCAACCGCGATCGGTGCCGCCGATTCAGCCGCGTGCGACGTGTCGAGCGGGACGACGTATGAGCCGTCGAGCGAACCGCTGTCCAGGCTGGCGTGCGGCCCGACCACGATGATTGGTCCGAACGTCAACCGCAGCAACTCGTCGACCGTGCTGCCGAGGACGGCGGCCGATCGACCGTGGCCGTGCGAACTCATGAGGACCATCGAGCCGTTGATCGCCGCCGCATGGTCAGCGAGCGCTTCGGCCACATTGTCACGGGCAAGCAGAGTCACGATCGGGTCACCGGGCAGATCGGTGTATCGCTCCAAATCGCGGGCGATCTCGTCGCGGGCGAGCGCAACATCGGCAAGTCGATCGACAACTGCGACAACCTCAACCTTGCCAGCTACCGCTTGGGCCATGCGGGCGGCAATCGGAAACGCTGTCCACGAGTGTGCCGACCCATCGATTGGAACAATCAGATGTTGGAACATGATGACCTCCTCAGTGCGAAGAACTTCTACACCACGATCATCACGCTCCTAGCCTGGCGGCAACAGAGGCTTTCGCCCCCCTCAGATCAGGGCTTTGGCACGCGCTATTCGGCGGAGCGGTGGTTCAGTTGGCGGCGGAGTCTTACGTGTCGGCAATACCCCGAGCATTTCGGTGGTCGCAATCGTGATGATCGCGACAGCACGTTCGAACGCCGCCTCGGTCACCTCGGAAGTCTTCTGAACCCCGCTCACCGTACGGACGAACTGACGAGCGGCGGCCTCGATCTCGGTTGGAGTCGCGGCCGGCGCTAACCCTCGCAACATCGTGATATTTCGACACATGCCACCAACGCTACGCGACGTTGACGCCCCGTGCTATCCCCTCAGCGTGAGGGAATATCCACGACTCCAACACTTGCCCTCATACAGAAAGAGGTTCGGGTCACGGTTGGTTGATCGCTTCGGCGATCGCCTGTGCGAAGCGGAACGCACCCGAGGCGTACGTCGTGCATGGGCCCGGCGGTGGTGCTCCGGGGCAGAAATGCAGTCCGTCATCATTCCGCACAGCGTTGCTCCCCGACGGGTCACATTGCTCCTCATCTGGCAGGCAGGGCAGCGACGCTGCGAACGTGCCATCGGCGTTCTCCACAGCGGCTCCGGCATCGACGAACTCGATCTCGGTCGACGCGGAAAGGTCGGCGTAGACCTGGTTGATCCCCGTTACCACTTCATTTCCACCGACTGATTCAGCGTGCACCGGTTGCCCCACGAGCACGACTCGCGCTCCTGCCGACTGCGCCTCGGCGATCAATCCGTCAACGTCGGTGCGGTATTTGTCAACGACGGCTTGGCCTTGCAGCAGGCCGCCAAGACCATCAGACATGCAAGGCGACAAGGAGTTTCCGTTGAACGAAAACACGACGACACTGCCTGCCGCGATCCCGAGATCCATGTCCAGCCAGTCACACGGTGCGGTGCCCCCAAAGACCTGAGGCACCAGGGTTGCACGCCCGATCATCGACTCAAGGTATGGAGCAGCCTGCTCGGCCAATGAGTCACCAACCAACACGACACTTTTCGGCTGCGGATCAGGGTTCGAGGTCGACGGCGAGCATGCCGACAGTGCAAGCGCCGCAACGATGATGACAGATCCGAGAGCACACCATCTCGCACCGCCGATCCGCGTACCCGTCCCCGTCGGGCGCGATCGATTGACCAACGGTTGGTGCTCCGAACCAGCGAGATGATGACCCATTGCAATCGTGCTCCCGCTCGGCTTTCCGTTTCGGCACCATACCGACCCGTGTGTCAACTCGTTGAGGTGCGTGACTGCGCTCGATCGTCGAGCACTGGGTTTGCCGCGATCTTATGCGTCAACGTCGACTGCGACGCCGATCGCCGATGACCCGCGCGGACAACACCTGACGCGGAAGGTCCGCGCTGCTCGGCGAGTTCTCGCAGACCGGACAGTTCGGCTTCGATCTGGTCCGCCATGAACTCCACATCCGGCACTGTGTCGTAGTCACCGGTGATTCCAAATGCGAGCTGACCGTTGTACGACAAGATCGCCACACCGATGCGAACGCCCTCGCTCAGAGGCACGAACGGGAGATACTCAAGCATCTCCCGACCCAGCGCGTACAGCGGGAACTGAGGGCCAGGCACATTGGTGGTCACCGTATTCACGGTCCGTTGCGGAATCTTGCGGAGCACGGTCATCGCCGCCCTGGCACCGAGCGCCAGAAGCACCGGAGGGACCAACTCGGCACTGGCGACGACCGCTTCGCCGGCCGCAACTTGATGGGACGATTTGAGCACGGCCATCTGCTCGCGGACCGCGTCGAGCCGCTCGAGCGGATCGGCGATCCCGACCGGCAGTTCGGCGAGAATCAGTGACACCTGGTTGTTCCACGTGTGATCATCGGCGTGACGAACCGACACGGGCACCAGCGATCGCAGGACGAGATCATCGTCGACCTGATCACCACGTTCGATCAACAGCGTGCGAAACGCACCACTGATCGCCGCCAGCACGACATCGTTGACCGACCCACCGAATGCTGTGCGGATCGTCTTGACGTCACCGAGCGTGCACCGCCCGACAGCCCACCGTCGATGCGGCCCGATGGCACCCTCGACCGACACCAACTTCACGGGCTCGATCAAACTCGTGCCGAACGAACGGAGCCCGGCTGCCACCTCGCCCAGTCGGTCCCACGCCCGTCGCGGGTGGATGCCTGCGGACCGCCACGCCAACAGCTGACGAGCAGGATTGAATGCCAGCCGAGTCATCGCTTCGATCGTCAACCGCAGGTCTGACGGCTCCGGCTCCGGTGTCCACGGCTCGATTCCACAGGTCGTCGCGGCGCGATCAGGATCGAGCAGCACCGCCATCAAATCGGTGCCGGAGACGCCGTCGACCATGCAGTGGTGTGCCTTGGTGATCAGCGCCCAACGATCGGCGGGCAGCCCATCGATCACCCACGCCTCCCACAACGGACGGTGCCGGTCCAGCTCCTGAGACATCAACCGGCCCATCAAGTTCTCAAGGTCTTGGTCATCCCCCGGCGGCGGAAGCGCCGAATGACGGACGTGATAGCTCAGGTTGAAATGCGGGTCATCGACCCACACCGGATGCCCCCAGCTGCCGGGAACGAACCGCACCTTTTGCCGGTACCGGGTCAGGAGCGGCAGCTTGCTCTCGATCAGCCCGGTGATCTCATCGATCGACGGCGACGGGCCGACGAAGATCGAGCACGAGCCGATGTGCATATGGGTGACGCCATCCTCGGCGAGTAAGAAGATCGCATCAAGAGGACTCATGGGGTGCCTCATGACTTCCTCCCAACCGCGAGTACCTCGTCGAATCCCTCGCGCAGGCAGGTGGCCAACACCTCCGGATCGGGCACAGCAGATGTGTCGGCGTTGATGCCGACGCAGCACTGATCGACGTGCGACATCAAGGCCACGCTGAATGCCGCACCAGACGGCGGGGCAAACGCGTATTCACGGACGACCTCGGCACCCGCCAGATAGGAGCGCCGATTCAAGCCGGGCACATTTGTGGCGACGAAGTCGATTGCCTTGAGCATCGAGCCGAGGATCAAGGTCGCTGCCAACGCGGGCAATCTGTTGAGGACACCGGCGACTAAATCGCTGCGCTTGACCGATGGTTCCGTCCTCCACCTCCTCGCAAGCTGACCGAGCTGACGCATTCGATCACTTGCATCGACGGTCGACACCGGCAGCGTGAACCGCGCCGGCGTGAAGCGGTTACTCCCGGGACGATCACCGGACCGACGTACGTTGATCGGCATGGTCACCCGCAGCGCGCTGACAGGCGCATCGTGGCGTTCGTGGTAGCGACGCATGCCACCTGCAACGCCGGCGAGAAAGGCATCGTTCAAGGTGCTGTCGGCGGCATGGGCGGCAGCCAGCAGCGAATCGAGTGGGATGTCGAACGTGTCGAGCCTGCGAGACAGACCACGGTGGGTCATGATCGGTGACAACGGTTTGGTTACCGGCGCGACGAGCTTGCCGATCGAGCGCAGTTCTCGCGCCGTTGTGGACAACAGTCCCGCAGGATTCGTGACGGCCCTGGTGACAACACCCGGGAGGGCTTGAGCGCCGCGCACCGACGCGGCGGCGGCAGTTCGAACGTCGGCCGCCAGCGACTCGGCGACCGAGGCCAAGCCATTGGTGTGTCGCGGATCGGCGGGGTGAGAATCGGTCTTTCGCATGCCCGGGTTGCGTTTCTCGTCAAGCAACAGTTTGGCGAGCTTGACCCCACCCACTCCGTCAGTGAAGGAATGGTGCACCTTTTGGATGAATGCGGCGCGACCATCCGTCAACCCCTCGACGAGCGTGAACTCCCAGAGCGGCCGATCCTTGTCAAACGCGGTCATCGCCATCAGCCCGGCAATGTCCAACACCGATCGAATGTCACCCGGTTCCGGAGCCACAATGCGGCGCAGGTGGTAGTTGATGTCGAAGTATTCGTCGAACTGCCACTTTGGTGGCCCAAGCCGCAGCGGTGTTGCGACGACCCGTTGGCGAAGACGCGGAATGAGATCGCACGCGCCGGTGATGCGGAGAGCAAGTCGCTGCCAGTCAGGACTGCGGTCGAGCACCGAGATTGCAACAATCGTGCTCCGCAGGCACGGGTCCTTTTCGATGCTCCACAGCAACGCATCGGAGGCGTTCAAATCGGAGGCGAAAAGCGGTGCGGTAGCAACCTGAACTGGATCGGGTACATCCTCACGGATCTTGCGGCCGGAGCCGCGCTGCACGACGGTGTTCACCCCCTCATCATGAATCCGAAGGAGCCACGGGAACAGTGCCGAAGTGCCCATCGACGGCCGCCACCGCTGAGATGTCACAGCCCACGTCCTGCACTTCGACAAGGACTACCAGCTCGATCGCTTGATCGCTATCCGCGTTCTGTGTGACCGAACACGCACGACCCCGACATTTTCCCATCCTGGTCACGTTGAATCGCACCCAGGCTCGTCACGTTGAATCGCACCCAGGCTCGTCACGTGGATGGGCAACTGGATGGACAACTCCTGACGGTCGCAGTGACAGGATCATTAAGCCCAGGCCCAACCCTCTACGATCGCCACAATGGACGTCGGTCGGAACGAGAACGCCGATGCGCGATCAGGCCGATCGTTGGTCGAACGACCGCTCGACGCCGACGAACGCGACAAGCTGCTTGCCCTGCGAGCGGCAACGTCGGAGCAGGCACCGCTGTACGTGGCACTGTTGTCCGTACTGGCGGAGGCCAAGACGGCGTATCACCTTCAGTTGCGCACGGCGGAGATCCGACGACGGCTGGACCTCTTCAACACGCTCTTCGGGGACACAGCGTTGACCGAACGGGCACTGCGACCGGCGCTTGACCAACTCCGCGACTGGGGCTGTGTTGACTGGGTTCAGGACCCGTCGTTTCGAGCCACCTCGGTCGAGGAGTACCTCCAGCGGCACGAGTTGTGGGAGCTCACGTCGGTCGGCGAGGCGACACTCCGGGCGGTCGTAGCCGTGCTCGGAGCAAGCGAGGAGTCGGGCGCATTGCAGCGGGCAATGTTCCGTCAGATTCGCAGTTCGCTGGATGGATTGACTGAAGCAGTCGCCGGAGGCGACGCCACCGCTGTCTATCTACGTCTCCGTGATCTCGACCTTGCGATCGGCGAACTGGCCGCCAACGCTCGCGAGTTCTACGCGACGATCAATCGAATCGCTCGCGAACAACGACTCGACGATCACATCTTTCTGCTCTACAAGGATCAGCTGATCGCCTACCTCCAGAGCTTTCACGACGATCTGACACGCAACCGATCGGTGATCAGTTCCCAACTTGTCGCCCTCGACGAAGATCACAGGGCACGACTCGTTGAACTCGCCGAACTCGGAGACGACTCACGCGGTCTGTTCGGCGACCGAGCCGACTGGTCGACCCGGTGGGACGGGATGCTTGACTGGTTCATCTCCGAGCGAACTGGTCGCTCTGACGCCGACGCCCTGAACGGCGCGACCACGGTGGCAATTCGAGAGCTCCTGACGTTGCTTCGGCGTCTCACGGAGCAAGCGATGCGACCAGTTAATCGGGCATCGGAGCTGCGCGAGACAGCCGCTTGGTTCTCCCGCTGCGAAACCGACGCTGAGGCGCACGAGCTGTTCGATGCAGCGTTCGGGCTGGCCCCCACCGCTCACGTCGGGCTCCCGATGCCGGACCCCGATTCCGATGGCCGATTCCCGAGCTGGTGGGAGGTCGATCCGATCAGCGTGCCGGTATCACTCCGTGAATACGGCAAGCGGGCATCCGCGGGTCGCACTGCGACAAGACGTGATTATTCGACGACAAAACAACAACTCGCCCGTCTTGCCGCCTCCGAGGCGGAGCTGTACACAGATGCCAGCCGCCGACTCGTGTCGATCGACTTGCGATCGTCGCGGATCGACCCGAGTTCATGGCCGGTACTACTGAGCTACCTCGATCAGGCGTTGGCGGCGCGCCCGGCAAGTCGTGAGTTTGCGACGACAATCCGGTCCGCAGATGCCGTGATCCGGCTCACCTCGGCCGATCACGACACCCGGCTGCTCGCCCCTGCAGGCACGGTCACGCTCGCCCGTTGCCGACTCGAAATCAGTGCGCCATGAATGCACGCCTGGCCGTCCATCTGTCGACCCACCAACTCCCCGAGTTCCAGCGCGCCGCACGGGTTCTGCTCGGACGACCGCTCATCACCAATGCGACCATGGATGACTTTCGACTGATCCGCCGATGGGAGTCGATCTTGCGAACAGAGTTCGGCCAGAAGTTCGGCTATCGACTCGATGTGAGTCGAACGGCGGCACGATTGCTTCGGCGGCCGACATCGCTCACCGTGCACCGTGCCGCACGCCTCACGACCGGCCGAACGCTGACGCGTTGGGCATACATCTACTTCGCGCTGATCCTTGCAGCACTCGAACTACCGGGCACACAGGTGCTGGCGTCCGAGCTGCTCGACCGAATCGTCCAGAGCGGGCGCGGCGATGACCGGCTTCGGCTCGACGCCACCGAGTTCGCTCAGCGGCGCGCGTTTCGCGACGCGGTCAGATACCTCGAACAGCTCGGCGTGCTCAAGGTCCGCGACGGAGACATCGACACACTCACAAACGACGGACAGGTCTTGTTCGATATCGACCGCGACGCGGCCGCGATGTGCCTGGTCGCCTCGCCGAGCATTCTGCGTGAGGTCAAGACGGTCGCCGACTTCATCGACGAACCGGTGCCACTCGGTATGGAAGCCCGAGCCCGTTCGGCGCGACAACGGCTCAATCGGCGGCTGATCGATCAGCCGGTCGTGATGCTCGATGACCTCGACAATGACGAGGTCGAGCTGGCCTGGAAGAACCGTCGTCGAGAGGCCGACAATATCGCCCGCGTGACCGGGTGTGACATTGAGATCCGACGCGAAGGCATGGCGCTGATCGACCACCACATCGAGCCGATCAGCTCGCGCCGGTTTCCTGGTGCCGACGCCATCGCCCACGCCGCGCTGCTGTGGCTCGACGAGCTGATCGCGGCGATCGAACAGGAGGCCCCGGCGCTGGCCCGAGAACGTTGGGTGTCGTTGTCAAACGGAGTGGCCGATCGATGCTGGAACGTGACCTACGACCGATATGCCAGCCGTTTCAACCAGAAGGCACGCCGGCAACCGGAGCAGTTCCGTGAGATGTGCGCGTCGATGCTCACCGAGTTCGGGTTCATGCGCCGTTCCGGTGTTGGTGTTGAAATATCGGCGTTCGCCAGCAGGTTTCGAGCCGCTCCCCTGATCGTCGAGGCGGCTGCCCCTCATCAGGAGTCGATGTTCTGATGGCCGCTGTCGTGACCTCGCGCTGGAAGCCACTGCGGGCGGGGATCTTCAACATCTGGGAATACGACGACCAGGTGTTCGACTTCGGGGATGGCCGACTGGTCATCCGGGGCCGCAACGGTTCGGGCAAGTCGAATGCACTTTCGCTGCTGTTCCCCTTCCTGCTCGACGGTGTGATGAGCGCCGCCCGGATGGACCCGATGGGGGGTGCCCGATCGATGAAATCGCTGCTGCTCGGACGCGACGAGGACGATACGTCTGGGTCGAACTACCGATACGAATCGGGCACCGGGTACGTGTGGATGGAGTTCACTTCGACGAGTCGATCCGCTGGACCGGACAGTGAAGACCGGTTCATGACGATCGGTATCGGTGCCGCGGCCACGCAACAGCGTGAGGCGTCGCCGTGGTTTTTCGTGACCACGCGTCGGGTCGGACACGACTTCGAACTCCATCACGCCGACGTGCCAAAGGGTCAGCGCCAACTCACCGAAAGCGTCGGACCCGACTCGGTGTTCGACACGGCGGATGACTTCCGAAATGCGGTCGACCGTGCCTTGTTCGGGCTGGGCGGTGGGCGTTACAAGACGCTCGTCGACTTGCTGCTCACCTTGCGGCGCCCGCACCTCGCCGCCAAACTTGACACCGAACACCTGTCGGGAACGTTGTCAGCAGGTCTAGCCGAACTCGACCCGACGCTGATCGATGATGTCGCCCACAGCTTTGACGACCTCGACGCCATGCACGTACAGCTCGAAGGGCTCACGACCGCGTCCCACGCTGTCGAGCGGTTCCTGCCGATCTACCGCGATCACTTGTTGGGGATCGCCCGCCAACGCGCCGAGCACCTGACCGGCGCCCACGCCGAGTACGCACATCTCGATCGAGAGCTCGCCACAGCTCGGACCGAGCGCACCGGCACCGAATCTGAACTTGCACGGCACACGGCAGCGGTCGAGGCGGCGCGCGCCGCACGTCGGCGATTCGACACCTTGATCGACACGATCAAGGATTCCCCTGCCTACCAATCTGCTGTTGCACTCGCCGAAGTCGACCAGCAGGCGCGCCTCGCAGCGCAGCGCGCGGCGGAGGCACAGCAGCTCGCCGACCAGCTCGACAGCCACACCGCCGAGCTCGACAGCGCTGCGATGTTCGCCCGCTCGGCGGTTCGTGGCGTCGAGTCGGAACTGCACACGCTGATCACCGACTGGATTGCTCATGCACGGTCAGTCGGCGTCGAATCCGCTCAGCTGGCTGCTCGCTTCGACGACGATCTGGCGACTCGGCTGATCACCGAACGCGATGCCGATGTCACCGAAATCGAGCAAGCCGCCCAGTCGAGCGAAGTGGCCGGCCGAAATGCAGAGGCGGCGGAGAGAAGGCGCGATCGGGCGGAGGCGGAACTCGCCGAAGCTGCCGAACAACTCGATGCTGCGCTCACGGCGTTCGCCGTCGAAGCAGAGGCGCTTGACCACCTGAGAGCGATGTGGGCATTCGGCGCCGACCAGGTAATCGAGCGGGTCGCAGTCGTCACCGGATCGACCTTCCAGTCCGTCGGCACAGCGTGGGCCGACGGTGACCCGGACTTCCAGACCTCGATTCGGCTGTCATCTTTCTTTGAACATGTCGCGCTCGGATTGGCGGCCGCCCAGGTGGCCGCAAAGGCGTTGCAAACCGAATGGCACCGTGTCGTCAACGCGCTGGAGCACGAACGTCAGCATGTCAGCGAGGAGCCCAACCCTGGGCCGCCGCCAAATCGAACTCGACCTGGCGCGGTCGATCCAGAACGACCCGGCGCTCCCCTGTATGTGTGCGTCGACTTCGTCGACACCGTCAACGACCACGATCGGGCCGGACTCGAAGCGGCGTTGGACGCAGCCGGGCTGCTCGACGCCCGCGTGGTTACGGCCGGTGTCGAAGCCGACAACGAGCTCGATGCGGTGCTCATTTCGGTCGGCGGTCGGGTCTCGTCGCCGACTCTCGCTGATCTGCTCGTTCCCGTCCCGACCGCAGGTCTCGACGCGGAGAGAATCAACGAAGTGCTCCGGGCGATCCCACTCGCCGACGGCCTGGTGATGCTCGGTCGCGATGGACGCTGGCGGTTGGGGCCGCTCGCCGGACGGTTCGCACAATCGTCAGCGCAGTTCATCGGGCACGCCGCCCGAGAACGTCGGCGACTCGCCCGGCTTGACGAGATCGACCGACAACTCGCAGAGGCCCAAGCTGCTGCTGATCGCGCTGATGCAGACGTCGCCTCGCTGGCCGAGATCGCCGACCAGCTTGCCGAAGCTCGCACCACCGAACCGTCCGATTCGGAGTTACGAGCTGCGCAACGCGGTATGGACGTCGCAGATAGTGCTGCCCACGACCGACGCCAACGCTTCGAGCACGCCACTGCCGAAGCCGACGAGCTTGCCGAACAGGCCCAGCTGCTCTCCGTCAGGGTGCATCGGCGCGCCGCAGCCGTCGAGCTTCCACTGAGTCTCAGCGAACTGGGCGCGGTCCGCAACGTGCTATCCGAATGTCGCCAACAGCAACACACGATCCGCCTCCAACAGCGCCACCTCACGAAGGCCGATGCCGCCGCCGGAAGCGCCGAGCGCGCCCACGCATCAGCGGCTGCTACCTCGGGACAACAGCGCCGCGCCGCGCTGACGGCGATTACCGATGCCGAAACCGCGGCGCAGCGGTACCAACTTCTGCAGGCTCTGCAAGGGGCCGATGCCCAGTCAGCGATCGAAGACCTGGCCGAGGCTGGCGAGGGACGCACTGCTAGCGAACTGGCTGAGCAGAATTCGCTTGAGCAACAGGCTGGGGCCAAGTCCCTGATCGCAACGCTCGACGAGCGCCGCAAGCAGCTCGAAACCCGTCTGGTTGCCAGCACGTCTAATGTCGGTCTGGCGATCGATGCGTTCGCGGTGATCCGTTCGAGCGAAGTCGTTTCGGTGATCGCAGTCGATGGTATCGACGATGGCGCGACGGCACGCGACGCTGCTCGCCGCCTCCTTGCCGGCACGAGCGCTGTGGATCCCGACGCCACCAACCGGATGGAGCATGCCTATCGAACGATCCTGCTCGACGGGCTCCGCTCGGGGCACGACCCGAGCATGCCCAAGCTCGAAGGTTTCGACGTCGTGCGGGTCGGCACGGTCGATGGCGAGGTTCCGATTGGCATCCTCGCTTCCCAACTCCGCTCCGATCGGGAACGCCTCGATCAACTGTTGTCAGATCGCGAACGCGAGATCTTCGAGAACTACCTGCTGACGGGGATCGGTGACGCCTTGCGCAAGCTGTTGCTCGACGCCGACCATTTCGAGCAGACGATTAACACCGAGATGGCAAAGGTTCCAACCGAGAGCAAACTGACCGTCGAGTTGAAATGGGAACTCGACACCGACGACCGGCTCGTTCGCCAGGCCGTCGACACGCTCCGATTCGACCCGAATATGGTGAGCCCGGAGCGACGTGATCAGCTCAGGGCGTTCTTCACCGGAAGAATCGCCGATTTGCGAGCTGCCGATCCGGGACGCGGCTTTGTGGAGATCCTCACCGAGGCGCTCGATTACCGGACTTGGCACCGGTTCACGATGTTCGTACGCTTCGCCGACGGTGGGCGACGGCGAGTGACCCGCGCCCTCTACCGTCAGCTCTCTGGCGGTGAAGCTGCCACAGTTCTCCACCTGCCACTGTTTGCCGCCGCAGCCGCGCACTACGCCAGCGGCACCGTAGCTGGACCACGAATCATTGCCCTCGACGAAGCATTCGCCGGTATCGACGATCAGATGCGCGGCAGGCTGATGGGCCTGTTGGTACAGCTCGATCTCGACGTGATTCTCACCAGCCACGAGTTTTGGGGGTTCTACGACCAGGTTCCCAACCTGGTGCTGTACGACCTCACCCGCAAACCACCAACACCAGGTGTGTTCGCACAGCGGCTTGCGTGGAGTTCCGATGTTCGATAAGGCGCTCGACGATGCCTCCATCGCAGCTCGTCTCGATCGGCCCGAGCTGGTGCGATTGTGGTCGACCTCCAGGTCGAGCGTCGAACGCCGCGGCCGACAGTTCGGCAACACTCCCGTTCGCCTGACGAACCTGACGCCAGCCGAGGTCGATGCGATCTGTGGCGTGCTGGGGCGACGACGGCCCGCTGGCGACACCATCAACGTCGACCTCCAGCAACTGGACACAGCGCTTCGATCGAGTACGACGGGTGTGGGCCTGATCGAAACGCTCGAAGCGCTCGGTGGCCCGCTCCGGGATCTCCCGACCGAACGCAGCGACCTCGCTGCCGACACAGTCATGCTGTGGGCGAGCGCGATCGGTCACCCCGCGGCGGATGACCCACGAATCAAGGGATGGATCGAATCGCTGCGCGCCCGCGGCCGACTGACCCGCCTCGGCACAGGCGACCCACACCAGTTGCTCCGCCTCGCCCTCGACCTCATCGCTGACCTCCTCGAGGCCCATCTGGATACCCACAGCGGCGACGCTCTCACGCCGCTGACGCCGCTTGCGGTGGCTGCTGCCGAGCGGTTCGGAGACGCCCACGCACTAGACCCCACGACCGACCTCGGGATACTCGTCGCCGACGCTGCCCGAACCCTCGCCGGCTGCGACGACGATCGCCAGGCCTGGCGAATCCTCGGGATCGAACTCGACCAACTCAGCGTCTCGGCGCTGGTGCTCAACCTTCCCGGTGTGCGGGGATCGGTATGCGATGTCGCAGCCGAACGCGGCGAACCGCTCAGGATCACGGCACGGATGCTGCGGGCGGGCATCGACCTCGATCTCGGGCGACTCGAACGAGTGTGGATCTGCGAGAACCCGGCGATTGTCGCTCTCGCGGCCGATCGGATCGGTAGTGCCGCCGAGCCGTTGGTCTGCACCGAAGGAATGCCGTCGTCGGCCACAGCATCATTGCTGACGATGCTCGCAAAGTCGGGAGCGGATCTCCGAGTCCACGCCGATCTCGACGCGGGAGGCGTCGCCATCGCAGGTCACGTGATCGCTCGCTTCGGTGCCACCCATTGGCGATTCGGTCGCGCCGCCTACCTCGCAGCGCTGAGTCGCCCGTCAATACCGCTACCGCAACGCATCGGTGCGACGCCGTGGGATCCTGCGTTGGGCACAGCGATGAATGAACACCGCCGGGCAATACATGAAGAAGCAATCGCCGCCGACTTGCTGACCGACCTCGCCCGCTAGCAACTTCAAGTGCCCACGACGATGGTGCCCTCCGCGTTTGGTGCCCGAGACGCCCCATCGGTGGACGAGTTGGCGCCGCCCCCAGCCGCAGCCAACCGTTGAGCGCTGACCGGACCGGGCAATGGGCGGACATGCACGAGCCCATCGGCTCCGACGTCGATCACTTCAGCGAGCGCCACGGCCGAACCAGACCCGACGACCAGCCAGCGACCCTTGACGACGACGGAAGGGTCACTGGCCTGGTCGGCGTACGTCCACGGATACCCCGTTTCATCCTCACAGTTGAGGTCAACGAACAAATCGATCTTCATGATCGCTCCTGTCGATACGCAGAGTTTACGTGCGTGCGATGTGGGACCGCCAACAGTCTGGCGACTCCAATCGCCACATCATCGGAGAACGCAATCGTGACGTCCGGGCTCCGATATGTCGGCACGACTTCGAAGCCCGCTTGAACGTCGTCGGCCAGTCGATACACAAACAGCACCTCGAACGCCTCGAGGCGATCCTCGCCGAGATCGACGACCTCATCATCGGGCCGGGCGTAAAAGGCCGACAATCCGAACCGACCCCACCTTTCGAACCGGCGTGTTGAGCGCCATGCTGGTTGAAGACGCGTGGTTGTTGTAGCGACATCGTGGGCTCGATCGCGCTGACACCGCGGACAACCAGCCAGGCGTCGTCTGGTATCGCCGCATGACGTATCCGTGGACGATCATCGAGGCGCTCGGCGGTCACAGCATCACCATATCGAAACTCGGTCACCTCAGACCCCGGAGGACCTCGCCGTCATCACTCCCGGCCTGCCGCCATCGTTCAGCGACGAAATCCTGATAGGCGGCAGGTGTCTCGCGAGGGTTCCACATTGAACGACAGTTGAAGGCGAAATCGTTCCGACTCCCGGGCCCAGATACCGAAGCTCTTGATCAGACAGAGTCACGTTTAACCAGGTCAGCTCCACTTTCGTTCACTTCTGGTCACGTTGAATCACACCCAGTCTCGTCACGTAGATGGACAACTGGATGGACAAGTCGTGTCGGACGCCGACCACTGCCGAGGGCCGCCCCGAACTGTCCGAATCCCGCTGATGACATACGGTCCACTAAACCCTTTGTCACCCAATCCGAGCGGCTGAGCACCGCCTGGCGGCGTCCTCCTCGCCCAAACCACCAACTGCCATGGTCGCGCGGTTCCATGGTCCGAGGAGATCGTGTTGAGGCATGGTCGATTGGGCGCGTGTTGACACCGACCGACGTTCACACTCCTGGCCGGCGGCCGTCGATGTGTCGCTCAGTTGGGTTCTGCCCCCACTTCTTTTGGTCAGCGTGGTGTGCGCGTGCCAGATTGCGAGAGCGCGGATATGCCAGCGGCCGTACGATTCATCCCATCCCGGGTCGACGCATCCGCTGTCTCGCGGGTGCGACAATCAGTCATCTCGCTCGGGGGTAACAGCATGAACGCACACTCGCTGACAGAGGCTTATACGGCACATTTGAGCGGGTTCACGTGCCAGCCGTGCTTGAACTCTTCACCGACGACATCGAGTGGACCGACGAGATCGTCCAGAAACGTCTTTGTCGGCCTCGGCTCCGAGCGGGAGACGTTCAGTGTTCACCCCGCGACTTTCCGCGGTTCGGGTGGGACGGCCGTGGTGAAAGATAGGTACCGCCGGATCTTCGCCGGTGGTGCCCTCGACGATCAATTCTGCCATGTCTGGACTGAGCGTGAGGCGTTTGTGTCGCTTCCAGCAGTACACAGAAGCTGGTCAGTTCCAACAGTTCATGGGTGGTCGTTGGACGGCCATTGCTCGGCGAAGGTCGAACAGCTCGCCATGAGGCATGAGTAACTGTGTCATGACACGAGACGAGGCGATTGCTGCGCTGACCGCAGTCGGCCAGCCATACGAGCTACAGGTCGTCGAAACCGAGCGAGGACCGATATCGATCTTCGTGAATGCGCCGAGCTCGCTTCGCGACCTGTACGAAGGCAACCGCAGCGACGCCACGTTCATCGTCTACAACACTGAGCGTCTCACATTCTTCGATGCGTATCGGCTGGCTTCGAAGATCGCTCACGTACTTGTGCATGATTGCGGAGTCAAGCCCGGCGATCGCGTGGCGATTTCGATGCGCAACTATCCCGAGTGGATCCTGGCCTTCACCGCGATCACCTCGATCGGGGCGATCGCTGTCGGGATGAACTCGATGTGGCAACACGACGAGCTGATCTTCGCCTTGCGCGACACTCAGGCAAAAGTGGTGTTTGCCGACGAGGAGCGCGTCGATCAGCTCAATCATTGCCCTCCAATTGACGGCTTGATCGTCGTTACCGTGCGGACCGACTCGGTTCCGGGCTACGCCATCGACCTCGCTGCCCGGCTGGCTGTGATGAGCGACGTTCCTATGCCACCAGCCGTCGTCTCGCCGACCGATCTGGCAATCATCTTGTACACATCGGGTTCGACCGGCCGACCGAAAGGCGTCCTCTCATCTCATCGCAACGTCGTCAACGCGCTGCTGACGCGTGAACTCGAGAGTCATCAACAGGCGGAACGCACGACGATCAATCAATCGGCCGTCGCAGCCTCGTTGCCCCTCGGCAACACACAGCCGGCAGCGTTGCTGGCAGTGCCGCTGTTTCACGTGAGCGGGTTGCACGCTGTCTGCCTCGCGTCGTACCGCGCCCAACGCAAGTTGGTCTGCATGTACAAGTGGGACGCAACGCAGGCCGTCGAACTGATTGAACGCGAACACATCACGAACTTCAGCGCCCCGCCCGCGATCACCGGCGACCTGCTCCGTGAAGCAAAGCGCACCCAACGCAATCTCGACTCGTTGCTGACCGTCGGCGGGGGCGGTGCTGCGCGGATGCCCGATCAGGTCTTCCAGATCGAATCGGCATTCGCAAACGCCCATCCCACTACCGGTTGGGGTATGACCGAGACCAACTCGATCGCCACGACGATTACCGGCATCGACTATCTCGCCCGCCCGTTGAGTTCAGGGCGGGCTCACGCGGTTGTCGACATTCGAGTCGTCGATGGCGAAGGCAACGCGCTCCCCGCTGGCGAGCGCGGCGAGCTGGAGGTCAGGGGCACGCCGCTGTTCGTCGGATATTGGAATCGACCTGATGCCACCGTCGAGTCGTTGACCGTAGACGGATGCTGGTTCAGATCGGGTGACCTCGGCTACATCGACGACGAAGGTTTCATCTTCGTCGTCGACCGGATCAAGGATCTCATCATCCGTGGCGGCGAGAACATCGGATGTGGTCGCGTCGAAGCAACCCTGCTGTCGCATCCAAAGGTTCACGAAGCCTGCGTCTACGGCGTGCCCGATGAGCGGCTTGGCGAAGAGGTTGGCGCAACGGTGTCTGGCGAGTCCTCACTGCAAATCGACGAACTCCGAGCGTTTCTCTCCGAACGCCTGGCCCGTTACGAGGTGCCGCGTTACCTTTACGTCAGCGAGCAGCCGTTGCCGCGTACAGGCTCAGGCAAGGTCTTGAGACGCCAGCTTCGCGACATCACGTTGTTAGGCCTTGGGATCGGTTCACGTCCGCCACCGCAGTGACCTCCTCGGCAATCTCGGTTATGGCTGGCTCTCGTCAACGCGCACGAGAATCTTGTTTGCTCGTTGTTCCCTGAGCGTCTCGAATCCGTCCTCGACGACACGGTCCAAATCGATCGTGGTGACCCAACTGTCGAGCGGGTAGCTGCCGCGTTGCATGGCGTCGATCACCCAGGCGATGTCGTCAGCGTCATAGATCAAGCTTCCGGTGACGACCACTTCGTTGAAAATGAGGTGGCCGGATCGCAACGGCAACGGTTGGTGATGATGGGCTACCACGACGACAGTGCCGTCGGGCCGTGTGCTGCTGACGGCGCTTAAAATGGAGGACGGAACTCCGGCTGCGTCGATTGCCGCATGTGCTCCGAGCCCGTCCGTGATATCACGAATCAGTGCGGCGGCGTCGTCGGTGCCGGGGTCGATCACTTCCCGTGCACCCAACGAAAGGGCCGCCGCGCGGCGCGCTGCCGACGGATCGACTACCACAGCTTCGACGTCGTCGTGGCGAAGCGCGAGCAGCGCTCCAAGTCCAATTGGTCCGGCACCGTGCACGACGACGAGATCGCCCGAGCGGACGCCGGCACGCCGAACAGCGCGCCGGGCGACGGCAAGCGGTTCCACGAGCGCCCCTTGCAATGCGGTCAGATCGTTGGGAAGTACGTGCACCATCGTCCTCGGAACGACCGTCAGGTCAGCCAAACCTCCACCGTCACGGTTGTATCCGTGAAAGGCGATCTTGCGACAGAGGTGGCGTGCCCCGTTCGTGCAACGCGGGCACCTCCCGCATGTCTGGATCGGTTCGATTGCTACGAGCATGTCTCCGACGAGATCGGTGACCCCTGCACCGAACGCCACGACACGGCCTGAGAATTCATGCCCGAGCACACAAGGTAACGAACAGCCGGTGAGCGGGTGCGGTTGAACTGTGATTGCAGCAGGTCCGTTGAAGTACTCGTGAACATCACTGCCGCACAAGCCGTTGTAGGCGACGCGAATCAGCACCTCACCAGGCCCAGGCGTCGGCTCGGGAACTTC
>JANOTN010000226.1:0-12513 GCA_031416375.1 Ilumatobacteraceae bacterium | reverse complement strand
AGCGGCGTGCGGGTACTCGTCAAACTCACGGGTGCAGCGGCCGGTTCGGTGAAAATCGGCGACACGGGTCGGCTCGTCTTCCGACTCGTCGCAACGAGATCCGGCGTACCCGACTACGGCTACAACTTGCTCCCCGACTTGACCGATGTCGACCAGGAGGTGGCGGCATGAGGCGCGTGGCGATGGTCGGTGCCGGCATGACGGCATTCGGCGAACTGTTCGATCTCGGCATCAAAGACATGCTGCCGATGGCGGTCACCGAGGCGGTCAGCAGCGTCGACAAGGGTTTCGATCGCGCTGACTTCGAAGCTGCATGGTTTGGCGAACTGGTGTCGACCGATGGGCTCGCCACCGGCATCCTGGCCGACTCGTGCGGGCTGCTCGACATCCCCGTCTCACGGCTCGAAAACGCCTGCGCCACCGGCAACGACGCCGTTCGGCACGGCGTGATGGCAATCGCCAGCGGCATGTTCGACGTGGTGCTCGTGGTCGGTGCCGACAAGGTCCGCGAGACCTCCACCCGTACGACGTTCTGGGACTGGATGGGGATGACCCGCGACAGCGCCTGGGACTTCCCGCTCGGCCTCGTCGCTCCAGCGAACTTTGCCCTCCACGCCGCCCGCTATCTGCACGAGTCGCCGACTGCCACCCGCGAGCACATGGCTATGGTTGCCGTCAAGAACCACAAGCACGGCGTCACCAACCCGAAAGCACAGATGCGGTTCGAGATCACGATCGAGCAGGTCCTCAACGCTCCGATGGTCGTCGACCCATTCGGCCTGTACGACTGCACTCCGCAAAGTGACGGTGCTGCAGCGGTGATCCTCGTCGCCGAAGACATCGCTGACAAGTACACCGACCAGCCGGTGTGGGTGCGTGGTGTCGGACTCGGGGTCGACCGCGTGATGCACCAGCACAAGCCAGACATGACGTCGTTCCCAGCCACGGTGAAGGCAGCCAAGGCGGCCTATGCGATGGCGGGTATCGGCCCGATTGAGATCGATGTCGCCGAGGTGCACGACTGCTTCACTGGCGTCGAACTGATCAACTACGAGGACCTCGGCTTCTGCGAGAAGTTCGGCGCAGCCAAGATGATCGAGAACCGCGAGACCTACGTCGGTGGTCGCATCCCGGTCAATCCAAGCGGCGGTCTGAAAGCCAAAGGGCATCCCCCCGGCGCTACCGGCGTAGCCCAATGCGTCGAGATTTTCGAGCAGATGCGTGGTGAATCGACCAACCAGGTCGACGGAGCGCGGATCGGCCTGACCCACAACATCGGCGGCCCGACAGCCGTGTCAGCAATCACGATCTTGAGCAGCACCAAAGGCTGAAGGTGCAACAGAGCTCGCCGGGCACGGCGGATCAGCGGATCTCGGTGCCGTCGGGTCGGTAGGTGTGCCAGCCGCCGTAGCGGTCGCGGTGTGAGGCATACCCAACGTTGCGGAACCGGTTGTGCTTTCGACATCGCGGACCGCCATTGGCGGGTTCGGTCTCACCGAGTTGTGACCACGGAGTGAGGTGGTCGGCTTCGCTGTGGGTGGCAGCAACCCGGCAACCTGGGTGGGTACACCGATTCGACAGCATCATCACCGCGTCGCGGGCTGCCCCTTCGAACAGGCGGCGCTGGCGGCCCCACCGAATCGGGATTCCTTCGTCGTTGAGCACGACAAACCTCACATACCCTTCCAGCGCTGCCTGGAGCACGGCGTGCGGATCGATCAGGTCGCCGTCGGCGGTCTCACAGCGCAGCTGGGTGGCGAGCAGACCACCCTGCTCGAACGGGTCGACGTGGCGTTCCGGGAACAGCCCGTGGACCGCCATCAGATCGGAGAACGACTGGTAGTCGAGGTGGATGTTGACCACCGTCCGCGGGGCCTTGACGCCCCGGTCGATTGAACCGGCGCGACGCAGGATTGCCGATGCCGCAACGGCGCGGCGTTGAGCCTCGGTTCGCGGCATCAACGCCTTGCAGGCTTCGGCTTCCCCGTACGTGTCGACGGTCCACTTCCAGTCGGCATCCCATTCCGCCTGGACGAAGCGTTCGAAGACCTGCTTGTTGATCGCCGTATCGATGTCACCCCATTGCGCCAGCAGCGTGCCTTGGCCCTGCCATTCGGTGAAGTGTGCATCGCGGTTCTCATGGATTTGCTCACGATCGCGATGTGCCCCATCGGCGTCGGCCAGCAACTCCCAACGACGTACGACATGTCGAAAGTCGTCGTACTCCATTCGCTGCGCGTTGGTCAGCAGCGTGCCGAGCACGTCGCCGATCTGATCACCGCACCGCGGGTTGGCAAACCCACGCGCAATCGCTGCCGCGTTGGCGACCGAAATCCACGTCTCATACAGGGATTCGCCAACCTCGCGGTGGGCCTCGATCAGCCGGGCCAACTGTGTGCGGTCGCGGCACTCGGCGTTCGACCATCCCATCGATGCTCGCAGCAGCCCCCACATCGTGGCGGTGCCCGTCGCACCGGTACGACTTGCGGCGCTCTCCCTCGGCCAGAATCGCTGCCCGTCTGGCGTCGAGTTGGCGCTGCTCGGCCTCGATCTGTTTCAACCCCGCCAACCACGCAGCATCGTCGAGCCCCTCGACCTCGGCGATCACGTCAGCGAACATGGAATCAGTATGACGAGGGGGTGTCACAGAGATGATGTGTGGGACCGTTCCGGACGGTGGAGGAGACAGAGTTCCCCTGCCTGGTACCTGTCAAGGGGTTTGAGACAGATTTGGTTCGGGTGGATTGATCCGGGTGATATCGGGGATGGTGGGTGCGGTTGGTCGCTGTTGAATCGGTGGGGGTTGGTGGCGTAGGCGTGGTCAAGGGTGTGTTGGCGTGCGGCACGGATCTGGTGGTGGCGGCCTGCATGGACGTCGGCGGGGGTGTGGTAGCCGATGCCTGAGTGGTGATGGTGGTGGTGGTGGCCCGTCGGCCATCAGCTCGGGTTTGGAGCGTGCGGGATGCCGGGCTTGTTGGCGTCGTTCATGCACCTGGTGTTGTGTGCGCGGGATCCGGTACATCGTTGACACCGATGCCAGGTAGATGTCGTCGTCGAGGAGTGTGGCCCAGATCTGTGCTGGTGCTTGGTCGCAGAACCGTTCGGAGTTCAACACGTCCAAGATTTCGGTGTGCTCGATGTCGCTGAGTGCGCGATGCGACGGCGGTCGAGGTGTTGGCGGACCATGGAGTGGGGCACGCGGCTGTCGATAGTGCGTCGCACGTGATCGGCCCAGCATCTTGCAGGCTTGGACTCGGCTGGTCGTGCCGGCGAGTTCGTCGATGCCGACGTCGAGGACTTCGTCTACGTGTCGTCGGTATCCGCACTTTTCCCTGGACCTCGATGATCACCTCGGCTTTGGCGAGTTTCGCCGAGCTCGATTCGATCACCACTCAGGTCGACTACATCGAGATCACCGCCCGACTCGCCTACGCCGCCGGCGAACTGGCCCAAACCCAGGGCCTTCGGGGCTACGACGCTCTCCACTTGGCCGCAGCAATGGCACTAGCCGACGACGAACTCGTGCTAGATGACCGGTGACGCCGACCTCGGCCGAGCAGCCACGTCACTCGGTCTCGCGGTCGCGACCGGGTTCAGATGATTTCGATCGTGCATTGGGCACCGGGAGCATCGGCGAGCCGAATGTCGGCGGTGAGGAGCGTGCACGCCAGCGCCTCTGCGAGCGCCACGTTGCCGGCGTCGTACGACGTGAGGTTGTTACGAAGGACCCTCACACGGCGAAGAAACGGTTCGGTCGGATAAATCGCGACATCACTTCGACCCGAAGCAGGTCAGGGCCGACGATCGATTCCCCCGAAGCCGAGCACGGAACTTGTCGCCATCCGGTCCTCCGTCCGCCACGAAAGACGCGACGACCGATGCATCAACGACGAGCACGTTCGACTTCGATCGCAACGCCGGCGTCGTGGCGGGAGAGACGACCCTTGGAACGTCGCTCGATGCGATCGATCATCTCGTCAAGCGTCGGCATCGACGCGATTGCAGCAAGCTGCACTGACAGCACCCCGAAGTCTGTGAACTGCGCGCTGATCGTTAGGGTCTCTTCGTGACCGACGTTCAGAACATTCCCCTCGCCACCATCACCGACAGCACCACCTCGCTCAGCGACTTCGCCGGCGACGTGCTGCTCGTTGTCAACGTCGCTTCGAAGTGCGGGCTGACACCGCAGTACGAATCGCTCGAAGCGATCCATTCTCAGAACCGCCAGCGCGGCTTCCAGGTGCTCGGGTTCCCGGCCAACAACTTCCGCGAGCAGGAGCCGGGCACCAACGACGACATCGCTGAGTTCTGTAAGATGACATACGCGGTCGACTTTCCGATGTTCGCCAAGATCAGCGTCGCCGGCGACGACCAGCATCCGCTCTACGAGCACCTCACGACAGCGTTGCCACGCGCCGAGGGTGACCCTGATGCCTTCCGCGAACGGTTGCAGGGTTTCGGCATCGAGGCCAACAATGATCCCGATGTGCTCTGGAACTTCGAAAAGTTCCTGATCGCCCGCGACGACAGCGTGGTGCGACGCTTCGCACCATCAATGACACCGGACGACCCGACGATCCTCGCCGCGATCGAGGACGAACTCGCCAAGCCGAGCGCATGACCCATCCCGAAAGTAGCTGACATGTACGACGTGATCATCCGAGGCGGCGACGTGATCGACGGAACGGGCGCGCCGCGACAACGTGCCGACGTCGGCATCACCGCCGATCGGATCACAAAGATCGGCGATCTCTCAGAAGCGGACGCCGCTCAGATCATCGACGCCACTGATCGGGTCGTCACGCCCGGCTTCGTCGATGTGCACACTCACGTCGACGCCCAGGTGTTCTGGGACACCACGGTGTCGCCGTCGCCGCTCCACGGCGTGACCACGGTGATCGGCGGCAACTGCGGCTTCAGCGTGCAGCCGCTCGGCACCAACCCGGCCGACGCCGATTACCTGATGCGGATGCTCAGCCGGGTCGAGGGCATGCCGCTGAACTCGCTTGAGGCTGGCGTGCCGTGGAACTGGAACACGACCGCCGAATACCTCGACGCGCTCGAGAACACCCTCTCGATCAACGCCGGGTTCATGGTTGGCCACTCGGCGATTCGCCGTGTCGTGATGGGCGCCGACGCCACACGCCGCGAGGCAACCGACCACGAACTAGACCAGATGTGCGACCTGCTCCGAGCCGGGCTCGAAGTCGGTGGGATCGGGTTCTCGTCTTCCTGGTCGTCGACCCACAACGACACTGAGCAGAACATGGTGCCGAGCCGTTACGCCTCACGCGCCGAGCTGATCGCGTTGTCCGGAGTGCTGGCCGACTTCCCTGGCACGTCACTCGAGTTCATCCCGACGATCGGGCCGTTCGGCGAGGTGATCGCCAATCTGATGGCCGACATGTCAATCGCAGCCAACGCTCCGCTCAACTGGAACGTGTTGGTCGTGTTCCCCAAGGCACTCGACGCCTGCTACGAGAAGCTGAGCGCAAGCGACGTGGCGGCGGCACGCGGAGCCAAGGTCGTCGGCCTGACCGCGCCGATGTCACTCGACTTCCGAATGAGCTTCGCCAACGGATTCCTGCTCGACGCGGTGCCCGGTCTCGAAGAGGTGATGCTGCTCCCCAGGGCGGAGAAGTTGGCGTTGTTGGGTGACCCCGTCGAGCGGGCCCGGCTCGGCGAGATCGCCGCCGCCAAACACAACATGCGGCACTTCACCAACTGGGCCAAGATGACGATCTTCCACACTGTCGCCCCCGAAAACCAGGCGTACCTTGATCGCAACATCGGGGAAATCGCTGCCGAGCTCGGCTGCAGTCCCTGGGACACGCTCTGCGACATCGCAATAGCCGACGATCTCGACACATCGTTCGGGCATCCATCGGCCGACGAGCCCGACGAGACATGGGATGCCCGCCTACAGGTCTGGCGCGACGAGCGTGCTGTGATCGGCGCCTCTGACGTCGGTGCCCATCTCGACATGTTCTTCAGCGGCAACTACGCCACAGTGACGCTCCGCGAAGCGGTCGTCAAGCGCCACCTGCTCCCCTTGGAAGAAGCCGTGAACCTGCTCACGGCGGTCCCGGCCGACCTCTACATGCTGCGTGACCGAGGTCGCCTCGTCGAGGGCGCGTTCGCCGATCTGATCGTGTTCGACGAACACACCGTCGGCTCAGGGCCGATGGCGATGCGCAACGACCTGCCAGCCGGGGCGGCCCGACTGTACGCCGAGGCCGAGGGCATCGATTGCGTCTTGTGCAACGGAGTCGAGATCGTCCGCGACGGTGAGTTCACGTCCGCCCGCCCCGGCACGATTCTGCGCTCCGGCACCCACACCGGCTGAACGTTTGGTGTCTGACACCAAACGTTCGGTGGCAATCTGACAGAAGTGTCAAGTTAAGCTAATCGGCATGAGCGAACACGTCCTCGTCGACGACACGGTCGGCACCTTCACGATCGGGGGCGATCTCAAAGTGCGTCGACTTGGGTTCGGCGCGATGCGGATCTCTGGAGCACGCAACGCAGATGGGGCGAGGGATCGCGACGCCGCCCGTGACCTCGTGAGACGTGTCGTCGACCGCGGTGTCAACTTGATCGATACCGCCAACATCTACGGATACGGCGAGTCGGAGGAAATTATCGCCGAGGCGTTGCACCCCTACCCAGCCGACCTCGTGATCACGACCAAGGCCGGATATCGGCCTGGCAAGGTCATGAATGGCCACATCACGCTGCCGCCTTACGGCCACCCCGACCACATCAAAGCGGAGTGCGACAAGAGCCTCAAGCGTTTGCGTGTTGACGTGATCGATCTATATCAAGTCCACGCTCCCGATCCGACGCTCCCATATGACGAGACGATCGGTGCCTTTGTCGAGCTGCAGCAGGCAGGCAAGATCCGCCACATCGGCCTCTCGAACGTGAACGCCTACCAACTCGATTTCGCACAGAAACTGTGCACCGTCGCTTCCGTCGAGAATCGCTACAACGCCGGAGACCGCGACAGCGACGACGTGCTCAACGCCTGCCGCGATCAGGAGATCGCCTTCCTACCGTGGGCACCGATTCTGCTCCCGCACCGACGGATCAGCGTGGTGATGGAAACGATCGCACACACGCACGGCGTCTCGGTACAACAGATCGCGCTGCAATGGTTGCTGCACCGCGCCCCAAACGTGATCCCGATCCCCGGCACCTCACAGATCGTCCATGCCGACGACAACATCGACGCGGCTTGGATCCCGCTTAACGAACACGACATTCACATGATCGACAAAGCCGCAGGGGCCTGAAGAAATGCACAAAGACGACCTCAATCCGCACGCCGCCGAACTGCGGCCGGTGCTCGCGGAGATCATGCGACGTCACCGTGAGCAATGGGGCGACAGCAAGCAATGGGAGGCGTTGGTCTCGTTTCAGCGTGAGCTCGGTAAGGCCGGGTGGGGCGCACCGCAGTGGCCCGTCGATGCCGGTGGGCGCGGTCTCGGCGTGGTCGACACGCTCGCCTGCGATACCGAATTCGCACTCGTTAAGGCACCGCAACGAATTGCCGTGTTCGGCACCAACAACGTCGGTCCGACGATCAACGCCTACGGCACCGATCAGCAGAAGGTCCATCTGGCGGCGATCCTGAATGGTGATGAGTTCTGGTGCCAGGGCTTCAGCGAACCGGACAACGGCAGCGACCTCGCCGGGCTGCGAACACGCGCCGAGATCACCGATCACGGATTCATAGTTAACGGTCAAAAGGTCTGGACGTCGATCGGCCTCGACGCCACGCACTGCATGCTGCTCGTCAGAACCGACGTGGAGGCGCCGAAGCACCAGGGCATCTCGGCACTGCTCGTCCCGATGGACACGCCAGGCGTGACCCGGCGGCCGATCCGGCAGATCAACGGCGAAGCAGAGTTCGCCGAACTGTTCTTCGAAGACATGTTCGTGCCGAAGTCGGCACTGCTCGGCCCGCTCAATGAGGGCTGGCGGGTCACGATGGCGACCCTCGGATTCGAGCGCGCCGGTGTGATCAGCGTCGCCGGCAAACTCGTCGACGAGGTGATCGCGATGGTCCACTCACCCGCCGTCGCTACAGCGACGGCAACCTTGCGTAACCGCGTGCTCGACACCTACATGTCGGCGCGGATCCTGCAGTGGATGGGTACCCGGGCGCTCGCCAACATCAACGACGCCACAGCGGCCGGTGCAGCATCGTCGCTGATCAAACAGACGTTCTCGCTGCTGTCGCAAGAGTTTGCTGAGGTCAGCGCCGATCTTGCCGGAATCGACGTCATCGCCGGGCTCGCCCCGAACGCTGCACATCGCCTGCTGACGAGCCGCGCCTCGACGATCGCAGGCGGCACAACCGAAGTGATCAAGAACCTGCTCGGCGAACGAAACCTCGGACTACCAAGGGAACCGCGCTAATGGAAATCGGTTTCTCAACAATGAACACACCGGAGGATGTGCGCCCAGACGTGTTGGCGCGTGCCCTCGAGGAGCGTGGCTACACCTCGCTGTTTATCGGTGAGCACTCACACATTCCTGTGTCGCGCCGTACGCCGTATCCGACCGGGGGCCAGATGCCCGATCAATACCGACGAATGATGGACCCGTTCGTCAGCCTGACCATGGCTGCGATGGCAACCGAACGGCTGCAGGTCGGACTGGGTGTCTGCCTCGTGCTCGAACACCACGTGCTCGACCTCGCCAAGTCGGTCGCCACCCTTGACCTGCTCTCAGGCGGTCGGTTGCTGTTCGGGGTCGGTGTCGGATGGAACGCCGAAGAGTTGGAGAACCATCGCCCCGACATCACATGGGCCCAGCGCTACCGGGCGACGGAAGAATGTGTCGCCGCCCTGCGAAGTTGTTGGACACACGAAGACAGCGAGTTCCACGGAGAGTTCTTCGACTTCGACCCGGTCTGGTCGTTCCCGAAGCCGGCACAACGACCGCATCCACCGATCCTGCTAGGCACAGGCGGCAAGCTCGGTACGCAGCACGCCGTGCGCTGGGCCGACGAGTGGATGCCGATGGACGTCGCCCTCGGCAACGTCGCCAAGAAGATCGGACGATTCCGTGAGGCAGCAGACGAGGCCGGCCGCAACATCCCGATCTCACTCGTCACGTTCGGCGACCCGACTCCCGAGACGCTGCACCACTATCGAGAGTTGGGCATCGTGCGAACGATCATCGGCGCCTCTCGTGTGGGCTGGGACGACCCGGGCACAACAATGCCGTTCATCGATCGGTACGCGTCGCTGATTCCCGAACTCGCCTGACGCATGGCTCCCGACGAACGGTTGATTCAGCGTTTCACATCGCGAAGCGGTGTTCGGATTCGATACCTCGACAACAACCCGGTGAGTCCAGTCGGCCTCCCGATCCTGTTCTCACCGGGTGTCACCGACTTCGCCGACGAGTACATCGAAGTGCTCGGGTTCTTCCTGCCACGCCGCCTGATCGTCGTTGAAGTGCGTGGCCGCGGTCAGAGCGAAGCGCCCCCGAGCGGATACTCCGTAGCCGACCATCTGACAGATCTCCAGGCTGTGCTCGACACGGAGGGCATCGATCGATTTCATCTGATGACGTTCTCGCGCGGCACCTCGTGGGGGCTCGATCTCGCCTTCGCGTCACCGGAACGGGTCGAGACGATCTCGATCGGCGACTACCGAGCAGCCGAGCACGGCATGGGTGCCGACTTCGCCGAGATGATGATGGCGACACGATTTCGTGGCAAGCAAATGACCGAGCGGATCCAACCGCATGTACTCGTCGAACTCGGTCGAGCGTCGCGGGACCGGACGTTGTGGAGCGACCTGGGGGCAACGGGTATTCCCGTGCTCGTTGCATACGGCACCGAACCGGGGGCGTTGATCGACACCGGAAATCTGCAGCAATACCGCGATCACGTGCCCGGCGTCGAAATCGTCGTGATCAACGGGTCAGGCCACGACCTGTTCCGCCCCGACCGCCTCGCCTACCCGCGAGCCGTCAAGGAGTTCATCGACCGCCGAGCATCGGGTACATGACGGCGGAGTCCTACAGTGGTTGCCAATGACACCAACGGTCGGTTCGCTTCGTGAGGACATGCAGTCGATAGCCGAAACCTGGAAGCTGGAACGCAGCGAGCGCCAAGCGCGCCGACATCTGGAGCGGGTCGACTTCGATGCGTTGCGCGACGCGGGATTTCTGAGGGCGGTAGTGCCGGAAAACATGGGCGGTCTCTGGCGCGACACGGCCTCGTCGGCGCGGACGGTTTGTGAGCTGCTGCGCCTGCTGGCGGCGGCCGATCCCGCGGTCGGTCTCGTGTCGGCAATGCACCCATCGGTCGTGGCGTTCTGGCTGCTCAACCCCGACCCGACCCAGCCGGCGTGGGAGGCGCAACGGCGAGCAGTTTTTGCCAGCGCAGCGGCGGGCGAACAGTGGGGCACAATCACGTCCGAACCCGGCAGTGGGGGCGATATCGGCCGCACCAGAGCGACGGCGACGCCAACCGACGATGTCCTGACGATCGTCGGACGCTCGTACGCGGTGACCGGTGACAAGCATTTCGGAAGCGGCTCGGGTATCGCCGATCGAATGATCACCACCGCCATTCCAGATGGAGAGGACGCGCCGACGATCTTCGCGCTCGACGTGAGCGACCGGCGCTGGGACGGCACCACCGGCTTGACCTTGATCGCCGAGTGGGACGGCATGGGTATGGCCGCCACGCAAAGCCATGCGATGCGCCTCGATCGGGCGCCCGGCGTGCGGCTGGCTCGGCAAGGTCCGTTGACCGACGTCACTGCCGGTGCTGGCGCGTTCGTGGCCACGGTGTTCACCGCCGTGATCGTCGGCGTGCTCGATGAGGCACTTGCGGTCGCCAAGCACCAGTTGCGGCCGAAGGCAGCGGATTTACGCGCCTACGAGCAGGTCGAATGGACCCGTGCGGTCAACGATCACTGGCTTGCGGTACAGGCTTACGAAGGATCACTGCGGACGTTGGAGGCCGGTGACCCAACAGCCCTGTTCGCTGCGCTCTGCGCCAAAGAGGCAGTGGCCGAGTTGGCCGAGGCCACCCTCGGTCGGCTGGCGAGGGTGATCGGGGGCGGTACCTTCTCTCGACGTAGTCCTTTCGCTCACTGGTACGAAGACGTCCGGGCGCTCGGCTTCCTGCGCCCACCGTGGGGTCTCGCCTACGACACCCTCTTCGCGCTGTCCTTCGCCTGACCCAACCTTGAACGCAGGCACGCCCGTGCACGCCCGATCGCCACACACATGACGGTCAGTTTACGGGATCAGTGCTTCCTCTGCGACAAGATGGGTGAGGGGGAGGTCTGGGTGGGCGGTCGCCATGCGTCGGGGAACGTCGAACACCCACCATCGAGAGATCCCCTTCGGCAGAGTCGACAAGATGATGCCGGAAAATGCGCCCTCACCCTCGCGTCGGATCGTGTTGCCGACGGCGTAGACGGGATTCGCATCGCCCACCTCTCCTGTTGCCCCGATACGCATCGAAGCCAACCTGTCGAGCATCTCGTCGAGCGTCGCTCGAGCGGCCACGTGAACTCCGTGCTCGGTCCATGTGCCGAGGTTCGGGTGGTATTCGGGCACGATCAAGTGGAACGTGCAGTACGGATCCTCCTCACGCAAAATATGGAGATGCTCGAGCAGATGGGCACCTCCCAAGGTCTTGTGGGCCACCACCAGATACCGGCGCATCGTTGCCCCCTTTCGGGCCACCGACCTCCGGGCGACCCTTCGAGTCGCCGTTGTCGGTCGCGTATCACGATACTCCTCATTGCTCGTCACGGCCAGGGGTCGGAACGCGCTTCACTGGTGGGGTGACGGCGAGCGAGCACGTAACCAGGCAGGCGACCAAACGTGCTGCCGAACTGCTGCATCTGTCGATCGCATCGACCACGCGCCGTGAACGACGGCAGCAACGGCGAATGGCAGCGTTGGTCCAGGACCCCGCCCTGCGAGCACTGACCTTCGTCTTGACCGACGAGGTGCTGCGGTTCGCTGACGACCGGCGAGCGGCATCACGCTTCCGTTCGATCGTCGCCGACCTGGGCGCACCACCCGCTCTTGGGTTCGTCGATCGAGTGCTGCTGCGCACCGGTGCCGTCCTGTCGAGCTACGTGCCCCAATTGGTCATGCCACTGGTCAGGGCGCGGATCGTCCGGGAGAGCTCGGGTGCCGTAGTGCCCGCCGATGACCCTGCGTTCGCTGCTCATGTCGCCAAGCGGGTCGGCGACGGGTTCGGGTTGAACATCAACGTGCTCGGTGAGGCGATCCTCAGCGATGCCGAGGCGGACGATCGTATGCGCCAACTGCTCCAGTTCGTTGACCGACCTGACGTCGGCTACGTCTCGTTGAAGATCTCGGCGGTGGTCGCCAATCTCGATGTGCTTGCGTTCGAGCACTCGGTCAGCGCGATCTGCGATCGCTTACGGGTGCTCTATCGGGCGGGCGAACGGTCGCAACCACGGACGTTCGTGAGCCTCGACATGGAGGAGTTCCGCGACC
>JANOTN010000225.1:0-9373 GCA_031416375.1 Ilumatobacteraceae bacterium | reverse complement strand
CGTTCGCAAGCTCGTCGCACCGTACGGTCGTGCCTACTTCCAGGGGCTGACGAAAAACAACGTCAAGCCCACCGAGTTGTGGGCCGAACTCGGTGAGGCCGGATTCCTCGGTGCCCACATCTCCGAGCGGTACGGCGGCGGCGGCGGCGGTCTCGCCGACTACAACGTGATTATCGAGGAGACCTCAGCGCAGGGCTGCCCACTGCTGTCCTTGGTGATCGGTTCAATTTGTGCGCCGATCATCGAACAGCACGGCTCACCAGAGATGAAGGCCCTCTGGCTGCCCGGTCTCGCCGACGGTTCGCGGCGAATCGCCTTCGCGATCACCGAACCTGACGCCGGAACCAACACGCACAAGGTCAGCACCACGGCATCGCCCGATGGTGCCGGGTGGCGTCTCAATGGAACAAAGTATTGGACCTCCGCCGTCGACGAATCCGACGCGATCATCGTCGTTGCGCGCGGTGAAGCGACTGACGCATCGGGTCGGCGGCCGTTGTCGCTATTCATCGTGGCGGCCGATGCGCCCGGGATCACGAAATTCCCCATCGAGACTGCGCTGCAGGTCCCCGAGACGCAGTTCACGGTCTTCTTCGAGGACGTTGAACTCGGTGCCGACGCGCTCATCGGTGTCGAAGGTGAAGGCCTCCGCCACGTCTTCGCCGGTCTCAATCCCGAACGTGTGAGTGCGGCGGCGATCAACAACGGGATTTCACGCTTCGCGCTCGAGAAGGCGGCCCAGTACGCGATCGATCGAACGGTCTGGAACACTCCGATCGGTGCCCACCAGGGCGTAGCGCATCCACTGGCTTCGGCCTACATCGCCGTGCAGCAGGCCAGATTGATGACAGCCCGCGCAGCGCAGCTATACGACGCGGGTAGCCCCGACGCGGGTGAGGCCGCCAACATGGCCAAATTCGCCGCCGCCGAAGCGTCCCTCGTCGCCCTCGATCAAGCCATCCAGACCCACGGCGGCAACGGCTTCGCGATCGAATACGGGCTGGCCGACCTCTGGTTCATTGCTCGCCTCCACAAAACAGCGCCTGTCAGCCGGGAGATGATCCTGAACTTCGTCGCCCAGCACAGCCTCGGACTTCCCAAGAGTTACTGAGGTCGCCGTGCCGTCCGAACCCATCCCGTCGTTCACACTTGCGCGGGTCGTCCGCGAGTTCTCAGTGCGGACTCCCGATGCTCCAGCTGTGTCGTTCGAAGGCGTGACGCTGTCGTTCAGCCAGCTCGATCAACGGAGTTCACGGGTCGCCAATGCCCTCGCGGCTGACGGCGTCGGGAAGGGCGATCGCGTCGCTGTGTTGTCGAAGAACACGCCGGAGTTCTTTGATCTCGCGTTCGGGTGCAACAAGATCGGTGCCATCCTCATCGGCCTCAACTGGAGGCTCGCACCGCCCGAGATCAGTGCGATCATCGCCGACGCGACGCCCCTCGTGATCGTCGTCGGACCCGACCAACGTCACCTCCTGGAATCCGACAGCAGCATCGGCCCACCGCCGCTCGTGATCGAGTTCGGTGAGGAGTTCGATTCCTGGCGCGACGGCGGTTCGGCTGACGACCCCGGAAACGTCGGTGCATCGGACGATGTGGCATTGCTGTTGTACACCTCGGGCACAACCGGTGTTCCGAAGGGTGTGATGCTGACCAACGGCGGCATGTCGTTTACGCCGCGACTCGGAGCCGACGTGTGGGGTATGTCGGCTGCGAGCGTGAATCTGGTGGCCATGCCGCTTTTCCACATCGGTGGTATCGGGTACGGTCTTTCGACGATGTCGCTGGGCGGGCACACGGTCGTGATTCGCGAGTTCGACACGACGGCGATCATCGAGACGATCGCGACCTACGGTGTGACGCACTCGTTCTTCGTGCCGGCTGCGATCCAGGCGCTGTTGTCGACCCCAGGCGTCGAATCCGCAGACCTGTCGAGCCTTGAGTTGCTGAGTTACGGGGCGTCACCGATTGGCGATACGTTGCTGCGAAAGGCGATCGCCGTGTTCGGATGCGGCTTCAGCCAGGCGTACGGCATGACCGAAACCTCCGGCACCGTGGTTGCCCTCGATCCCGACGAGCATGACCCGGACGGCGACCGTTCGCACCTACTTCGCTCTTGTGGCCGTGCGCTCCCGTGGGTCGAGTTGCGGGTGATCGATCCCGACGACCTCGACGACGTGGAGGTCGGCGAGGTCGGCGAAATCTGGCTTCGATCCGGCATGGTTACGGCCGGTTACTGGAACAAGCCCGAGGCAACCGCCGAGGCGATCGTCGGCGGCGGTTGGCTCCGAACTGGTGACGCCGCGTACCAAGACGATGCCGGCTACGTCTTCTTGTTCGACAGGTTCAAAGACATGATCGTGTCCGGCGGCGAGAACGTCTACCCGGCTGAAGTGGAAAACGCGATGGCTGACCACGCCGACGTCGCCGAGGTCGCCGTGATCGGTGTGCCTGACGAACGCTGGGGTGAAACCCCCAAGGCGATCGTCGTGCTCCGTCCCGGGAGCGCTGCAACGGCGAGCGAGTTGATCGAGTTCACCAGGACGCGACTCGCCAAGTTCAAGTGTCCGACGTCGGTGGAGTTCGCCGACGCGCTCCCCCGGAATGCCTCCGGCAAGATCTTGAAGAAGGAGCTGCGCCAGATCCACTGGCACGGCCAGGATCGTGCAGTCAACTGACGGGCGGCACCAAGGGATGGATCCAATTGTCGTGTTGATGCGGGGCTTCGTCGTCGACTTCTTCAATCGTCACGACGCCTCGATCTGCCGGGAACTGATGACCGCCGACTACACGCTTCGTGTCGGGGATCTGGTGATCTCTGGTCGCGACCGTGAATACATTCCGGCTGTCCAACAGCAGTTCGATCAGTTCCCAGGGCTTGGCATGACGGTGCACGGACTGGTGGTCGGCGACGACAGGATCGCGCTGCATTTCTCGGAGCATGGTGTTTCCGGTGGACCTGGTGGCCGGTCGGCGTGTTGGTCCGGGATTGCGTTGTATTCGTCGAATGGTGTGCAGCTCACCGGTTGTGTTGCGATCGAGGACTACGCCGCCCGCCGACGTCAACTGACGACTGGTGTGGTCGATCGGATCGATTCACCCATGGCGGCGCCGTGGGACACCATGTCGGCATCATCAGATCCGGACGCGGAGGCACTGGTACGAATCTGGCTGGCCCAGCCGACGAGCGTCCCGGCGGTTGGCGTCATCTATGACGACGAGCATCTCGTGGCGTCGACGCTGCGTGGCTTCGAGGTCACCGAGACCGAGGTCACCGACATGTTCTCCGCCGGTTCCCGGGTGGCGTTCCATATGCGACAACTCGGTCACGCAACCGGGGAACCGGGTGAATCGTCGTTGGGAAGACCGGTGACCCTGTTCAGCGTGGGAATCGTCGATGTGGTGAACGGAACCGTGAGCGGAGGACGGGTCATTCGTGATCGGGCCGGACTCCGTCGGGCCAATTCGGTCGTTCCGCAAGAGGACGTCTCCCTTACGTAGGAAACGTGACGAGATGGCGGCGCTCGACAGCGCCCTCAACAGGTGATCAGCCGGTGACGGCGACGTAGCCTGCTGCCGCGATTCCCGCTGCGGCGGCGAGCTCGTCGTTGTCGGACGTATCGCCTGAGACCCCAACGGCGCCGATCGTCGCCCCCGACGCATCCTTGATCAGAACTCCGCCCGGCACCGGGATCAGTGCCCCGCCGACGGCGTGCGTGACCGCCGCTATGAATGCAGGCTGCTGCTCGGCCCGGGTCATCAACGCTCGTGACCCGATCCCGAGCGCGAGAGCACCGTGGGCCTTGCCATGAGCGACTTGGAACCGCATGTTCGACGCACCGTCTTCGCGTTCGAAGGCGGTGACGTGTCCGCCGGCGTCGAGCACCACGACGGACAGCGGCGAGAAGTTGCCCTGCCTGCCTGCCGCACGCGTTGCGGTGATGATCGTGCGCGCCTGATCGAGGGTGATGCTTGTCATGAGCAGACTCTATTCATGAGCGAAGTCCGTGCAGGATCTCTGCTTTACGTTCGATGCGTCGCCTGTGCAACGTCGGTTCGGTGTAACCAGACGGTTGTTCCACGCCGAGAAAAATCAGGTCGCTGGCAGCGCGGAACGCCGTCCCGTCGAAGTTCGGCGACATCGGCACGTACTCTGGATCGCCTGCGTTCTGCCGATCGACGACCTGCGCCATTCGCCTCAGTGATGCGTCAACCTGCTCAGTTGTGACGATCCCGTGGCGGCGCCAGTTGGCGATGTGTTGCGACGAAATGCGACAGGTCGCCCGATCCTCCATCAGCGCCACGTTGTCGATGTCGGGCACTTTGGAGCATCCGATGCCGAGGTCGACCCACCGTACGACGTACCCGAGGATTCCCTGCACGTTGTTGTCGAGTTCGGCCTGCTTGTCTTGCTCACTCCACATCGGTTCGAGTTCGACCGGGATCGTCAACAAGTCGTCGAGGGTCGCCCGGCGAGCGCCGAGCAGTTCGGTTTGGCGTGCGTGCACGTCGGCCCGGTGATAGTGGGTGGCGTGGAGTGTGGCCGCAGTCGGCGAGGGCACCCAGGCGCAGCTGGCCCCGGCGAGCGGGTGGGCGATCTTCTCCCGCAACATGTCGGCCATCAAGTCGGGAGCCGCCCACATCCCCTTGCCGATCTGCGCCTTTCCGCGCAACCCGCAGGCGAGACCGACATCGACGTTCCAGTCCTCGTAGGCGCGGATCCATGGTTGTGACTTCATGTCCGCCTTTCGGACCATCGGCCCGGCCTGCATCGAGGTGTGGATCTCGTCGCCGGTGCGATCGAGGAAGCCCGTGTTGATAAATGCGACGCGTGCCTTTGCGGCGCGGATGCACTCCTTGAGGTTGACGCTCGTGCGGCGCTCCTCGTCCATGATCCCGATCTTCACAGTGTTCACCGGCAATCCCAAGGTTTGCTCGACGAAGGTGAAGATCGCATCGGTGAACGCCACCTCTTCGGGGCCGTGCATCTTGGGTTTGACGATGTAGACCGATCCGGCAGGGGAGTTGCGGCGCTCGGGTGGCTGGGCGAGGTCATGCAACGCCGTCAAGACGGTGACCATCGCGTCGAGTAACCCTTCCGGTGCCTCGTGTCCGTCGCGATCGATCACCGCTGGGGTCGTCATCAGTAGACCGACGTTGCGGGCGAGCAACAATGCGCGTCCGCGGCGGGTCACCGTCGATCCATCGGGTGCAGTGAACCTGCGGTCGTCGGCCAGACGGCGAACGAACGTCGAACCGTTCTTGGTTACGGTCTCGGCAAGGTCGCCGCGCATCATCCCCAACCAGTTGCGGTAGGCGGCCACCTTGTCGGAGCCATCGACCGTCGCCACCGAGTCTTCGAAATCCATCACCACCGTTACGGCGGATTCGATCAGCACGTCGCACACGCCCGCCAGATCGGACGCTCCGACCGGGTGGTTGCGATCCACGGCTATTTCGATGCCGAGTCCGTGATGCTCGAGCAGGATCGTGTCCGGCGTCGACGTGTCTCCGGTGAATCCCCTGAATGCCAACGCATCGAGCAGTCCGGTCACGCGACCGTCGGAGAGCGTGGTTGCCAGGCTGGCACCTCCATCGGTCGACGACTCGAGCGAGTAGCTGATCACGTCACGGTGTGAGCCATATCGGAGGGGGAGCGCGTCATCGAGGAATTGGCGCACCCAGGCAACCACCTCGGATCCACGCTCGAGCGAGTACGACCCGTCCGGAGGTGGCGTGCCGACCGCGTCCGTTCCGTAGAGGGCGTCGTACAACGATCCCCATCTGGCGTTGGCTGCGTTCAGCGCATACCGGGCGTTGGTCACGGGGACGATCAGTTGTGGACCGGCGATCGTGGCGATCTCGGGATCGACGCCCGTTGGCTCGATCTCGAAGTCGTCGCCCAGCTCGACGAGGTAGCCGATGTCTCGAAGCATGGATCGGTATTCGTCCAGATCGTGCGGGCGTCCAAATCGATCGAGGTGCCAGGCATCGATCGCCAGCTGCATCCGGTTGCGGGTGATCAAGAGTTCCCGGTTGCGGGGGCCGAGGGTGTGGACGATGGCCGACAAGCCCTGCCAGAACTCGGGTGAGGAAACACGCGTCCCCGGTAGCACCTCCTGCTCAATGAATGCGTGAAACACCGGATCCACCCGCAGCGATTCCACGTCGATCATCCGTTCAGTGGTCATGCGTTTTGCCTCCGTCGAGTTGCTCCCGAGTTGTGGTCTGCGGACTGTCGACCGCAGGTCCGATTTGCCAGCATAGGTTGTCAACGGACATGTTGACAACGGGGAAAATCCGCAGTACCTTCTCACGGGTGTGTACGTTCTTTGCTAGTTGCGATGCGAGACACCGCCGGCGAGGACCCATCGATGTGTCCGGGCCTGAAACGTGACCGCGGGCGATGCGTCAATGCTGCCAAAGGTGAGCTTGCCTGACGGAGACGTGTCGAGGCTGGTGGCGGCTGCCAGTCGTCACACGATCGGCGATCTGCTGCGTCGATCCGCTCTGCGCTATCCGCAGCGCCTCGCCCTGGTCCACAACGAACGACGCTGGAGCTACTCGGCGCTCGACGCCGCCGTCAACCGATGCGCCAATGCGCTGACCGCCCATGGCGTCGCCCAGGGG
Organism: Ilumatobacteraceae bacterium; assembly: GCA_031416375.1. Lineage (GTDB taxonomy): Bacteria > Actinomycetota > Acidimicrobiia > Acidimicrobiales > Ilumatobacteraceae > Ilumatobacter. The sequence continues at coordinate 2,743 of JANOTN010000225.1, read as the reverse complement.
GACCGGGTGGCGATCTTCAGCCACAACAGCGACGCCTTCGTGATCGCCTTCTTCGCCCTGGCCAAGCTCGGTGCGATCTCGGTGCCCGTCAACTTCATGTTGAACGCCGACGAGGTGGCGTACGTGCTCGACCATGCCGGTGTGTCCGGGGTGATCGTCGAGGATGCACTCGTGCCGACGATGGACCAGGCGATCGCCGCAGCCGCGGCGGGTGACGGGATCGTGTTGAAGTTGTCGATATCGGTAGGCGGCGAGCGCGTCGATCGCGCTTGGGAGCCTTTCGAAGGCTTGCTCGATCACGCCGACGCCTCAGAACCGGATGTGCTGATCGCCGACGACGATGCGGCGCAATTGATGTACACCAGCGGAACGGAGTCGCGACCGAAGGGGGCGGTGATGACGAACCGGTCGCTGCTGGCCCAGTATGTGAGTTGCATCGTCGACGGGCGGATGACGGCGAATGATGTCGAGATCCATGCCTTGCCGCTGTATCACTGCGCCCAGTTGCATTGCTTCCTGACCCCGGATATGTATCTCGGGGCGACGAGCATCGTGCTGGCATCGCCCGATCCGCTCGTGATCTTGGAGAAGATCGAGAGCGAGCGAGTCACGAAGCTGTTTTGCCCGCCAACGGTGTGGATCTCGCTGCTGCGACATCCGGACTTCGACCGTCGTGATCTGTCGTCGTTGCGGTCTGGTTACTACGGCGCGTCGATGATGCCGGTCGAGATCCTGCGCGAGCTGATCGAGCGTCTGCCGAGCATGGATCTGTTCAACTTCTACGGCCAGACGGAGATGTCCCCGTTGGCGACGATTCTCGGACCCGAGGATCAGGTCCGCAAAGCCGGTTCTGCCGGCAGGGCGGCGATCAACGTGGAAACGCGGATTGTCGACGACGATGACCAGCCCGTAGGGCCGGGAGTCGTCGGCGAGATCGTCCATCGCAGTCCTCACGCCACACCCGGCTACTGGAACGACCCGGTTAAGACGGCGGAATCGTTCTGCAATGGCTGGTTCCACAGTGGAGATCTGGGTGTCTTCGATGACGAGGGCTATTTGTCGGTGGTTGATCGGAAGAAGGACATGATCAAGACGGGTGGCGAGAACGTCGCCAGCCGTGAAGTCGAGGAAGCCCTGTACGCACACCCGGCCGTGTTGGAGGTCGCCGTCTTCGGTGTGCCGCACCCACACTGGATCGAGGCGGTCACGGCCGCCGTGGTGCTTCGGCCGGATCAGATCGTCGAGGCGACAGATCTCGTCGCTTTTGCGCGAACCCGGCTGTCCGGTTTCAAGGTACCGAAGTCGATCGCGATCGTGGACGAGTTGCCCAAGAACGCGAGTGGCAAGATACTCAAGCGTCAACTGCGCGAGCAGATGAGAGGAGCACCATGAACACGACTGAAGTGAACGAGAAGGAAAACGAACACTCGGCGACCGATTCGATCAAGGGTGCCAACCCATTCGTCGGACTGACACCGCGCCAGGTCGCGTCTGCGTTCGGACGATGGGCCGGCCAGATGGCGCAGCGACCCAAGGTGATCGCCTCCACGGTCGCCGACCTGGCCACCGCCCAGCGGCAGGTGCTTGCCGGTTCATCGCGGATCGAACCCGATCCGAAGGACAAGCGGTTCACCGATCCGCTCTGGGATGGCGCAGTTTGGGGTCGTGTCACACGGTCGTACCTGGCGACTCGCAACACCTTGCTCGGCACCGTCGATGAGTTGGATCTTGACGAGAAGAGTGCGGACCGAGCCCGGTTTGCGCTGATGCAGATCGCAGAAGCGGTGGCCCCGTCGAACAACTTGTTGACGAACCCGGTTGCGCTCCGGCGGGCAGTCGAGACGCGTGGTGATTCGCTCGTCAAGGGTGCCCGGCACTTCGCCTGGGATGTGCGCCACAACGGGGCGATGCCGAGCCAGGTCGACACGCGACCGTTCGAGGTTGGCCGCACGCTGGCGTTGACGCCGGGTTCCGTCGTCCATCGGACTGAGATGTTCGAGCTGTTGCAATATGCGCCCACGACCCCGCAGGTGCATACCCGCCCGACGCTCGTGATCCCTCCTCAGGTCAACAAGTTCTATTTTCTCGATCTGGCACCCGGTCGCAGCTTCGTCGAGCACGCCGTCGCCCAGGGGCTGCAGATGTTCATGATCTCGTGGCGCAATCCTGGCCCTGATCAGCGCGACTGGTCGCTCGAAAGCTACGTCGAGGCGTGCCTCGAAGCCGTCGAGGTGGTCACGGCGATCACCCGCAGCCCTGACGTCAACGTGATTGGATTTTGTGCAGGAGGGATCACGCAGTCTGTGATGCTCGCCCACCTTGCGGCGACAGGCCAAACCCAGGTGCATGCGTGCGGCCTGGCGGTCACAACGATCGACACGCACGCCAAGAGTGTGATGAACATGTTCGTCAGTGAACGCACGGCAACGAACGCGATCAACAAGTCACAACGCGCCGGAATCCTGGATGGCCGCAGTCTTGCCCGAGTGTTCGCCTGGGTGCGACCGAACGATCTGGTCTGGAACTACTGGGTGTCGAATTATCTGCTTGGCAAGTCGCCGCCCGCCTTCGACGTGCTGGCGTGGAATTCCGACTCCACGAATCTTCCAGCAGCGTTGCATGCCGATCTGATTCAAATCTTTGTCGACAACTCGCTGATGCAGCCCGGCATGCTCGAGGTGCTCGGTACGCCCATTGATCTGCGGCGGGTCACGATCGATCTGTATGTCGTTGCCGCCTCGAC
>JANOTN010000224.1:0-5871 GCA_031416375.1 Ilumatobacteraceae bacterium | reverse complement strand
TGCGCGACCTCGCCGACAGCGTCGATCTCCGCCAGCCCTCGCTGTACGCGTACTTCGAGTCGAAGCTCGATCTCTATGACGCGATGTTCGAAGACGGTCAACAACAACTACTCGAACGTTGTCTGGAACGCGAACCGCTCGCGGACGCGCGGGAGGAACTCGTCGCCATCGCCGAGAACCTCGTCCGGTTCTCGAGCGAGGACACCGTTCGCCACCAACTCCTCTTCCAACGCACCATCCCCGGCTTCGAACCGTCGGCCGCAGCGATGGAGCCAGCCCGACAGTTCTTCGAACTCATGACCGAGCGGCTCCTCGCCGCACGCGTCGACGGCCCGAGCGACATCGATCTCTTCTCCGCGATCGTCTCGGGGCTGGCTCATCAGCAGGTGGCGAACGATCCCGGCGGCGATCGATGGGTCGCCCTCGCCCGCCGGGTCGTCGAGGCGCTCCTCGCCGACATCGACCGCCGCTCCGCACGTCCATCGAACACCGAGAAGCCGACGACCAGGAGGACGAAGAAATGAATCAGACCCCAACTGCGACGGTCGACGTCACGTCGATCACCCGCATCGATCACGACGAAGCAATGCAGATCACCGCTGTCGAGAACCGAAAGTTCGGTGAGTTGATGAGCGCGCTGAGCCCCGCGCAATGGAGCACGCGGACCGAGTGCATCCTGTGGGACGTCCGTGCGATGGCAGCCCACCTCGTCGGCTCAGCTGCGAGCCAGGCGTCGCCCCGCGAGTTCTTCCGCCAAAAGCGCGGCGGTAAGCCGATCTGCAAGGAGCTCGATTCGCCGTTCTGGTGGGACGGAATGAACGAACTTCAGGTCCGCGAGCGCGCCTCGTTGACGACGGAGCAACTGATCACCGAGTGGGCCACGATCTCACCCAACGCGCTGAGGTCGCGCACGAAGATGCCCAAGCTGATCGCCGGCTTGAAGCTGTTGAACTTGCCCGAACCCGTGGGCCGCCAGCCGTTGTCGTACCTGTTCGACATCGGCTTCACCCGTGACGTGTGGGCCCACCGGATCGACATCGCCCACGCCACCACTACGGAACCCGACCACGACGCGGTCCACGACGGACGCATCCTCGCTGACATCGTCGCCGAGTGGGCTGCCAGCCACAGTGAGCCATTCACCCTCGTCCTGGATGGTCCCGCGGGCGGCACCTACGTGCAAGGTGTCGGCGGCGACGAAGTCCACATCGGCGTCGGCGACTTCGTGCGCACCCTCACCGAGCGGACCACCGCGAGCGGTGTTCTCCAACACACCCTTCCACTCTGACGACCCGATACGAATCAAAGGAAGACACCATGACAAACACACTGATCGACGAAATCGCTGACGGGATCTACCGACTGTCCACCTTCGTGCCCGATGTCGGCCCGACCGGCTTCACCTTCAACCAATTTCTGATCGACGACGACGAGCCGTTGCTGTTCCACACCGGACAGCGCATGCTGTTCAACTCGGTCAGCGAAGCGATCGCCACCGTCGTTCCGGTCGAAACACTCCGATGGATCACCTTCGGTCACGTCGAAGCCGACGAGTGCGGTTCCATGAACCAGTTCCTCGCCGCTGCGCCCCGAGCGGAGGTCGCTCACGGCGGCCTTGGTTGCATGGTGTCGCTCAACGATCTCGCCGACCGCCCGCCCGTGCCCCTCGCCGCCGGCCATGTGCTCGAGCTCGGCCGGCATCGAGTGCGACACATCGACACACCACACGTGCCACACGGCTGGGAAGCCCGAGTGCTGTTCGAGGAGACAACCAAGACGCTCCTGTGCGGTGATCTCTTCACCCAACTCGGCGAGGGACCCGCCCTCACCTCGAACGACGTGCTCGCTGCCGCGGCACAGGCCGAGGACGTCTTTGGTGCGAGTTGTCTCACCCCCACGACCGCCCCGACGATCCGCTCCCTCGCCGACCTCGACCCAAACGTGCTCGCCGTGATGCACGGTTCCAGCGTGAACGGCGACTGCTCGGGCGCACTCCGAGGATTGGCCGACGACTACGAACGCCGTCTTCTCAGCTCAACCGCGGCCTGAGGTCCGGCGCGCGAACCCCCACCCACCAGATAACCGCGCCCGTGTTCACCTGAACTTCAACCATGGGACCGCCGCATCGCGGCCCGACTGCGGTGCCACGAAATCGCCTCGCCAGTCCGGCGATCAGGCGGGCCTGCGGTATTGCAGATCGGCGGTTCTGGCCGCGACGGGAGGAATACAACTCAATCGTCGTGGAGGGTGTGATGCGCGGATCGGTCGTCAGGAAGAACAACCGATGGTATGTCGTGATCGAAGACCGTGACCCGGCGACCGGTAAACGGAGCCACCATGTGTTCGAACTGAGCGTTCGGAATGATCGGCAACCTGCTGCAGTCGATCGACAATCTCGAACTGGTCGGCATTAGCGGCGACGCTCGTCGCTTCGGCGTTCGCGCCGCGGCAACGATCCGGCTGATGGTCGCCGACGCGGCTGGGTAGGTCAACTTCGATGAGCGTTACCTGCACATCCCCAGCTGAGGTCGTGTATCTATTCGCCGACTGCTCAATGCCGCTGATACGCCGACGACGGCATTCACACTGCGGCTTGAAATCGCCGCTCACATACGAGAAACTTCACACCCCAGCGGCCAACGCCGCGCAACCCGAACCCTCCACGATCAGAGGGGAAGTCCAGTGTGTATCTGATGTTGCGTTGAGGCCTCTCTGGTTCATCTGAACGAAGGAGATTGTCATGCCAACCATCACCGTCCGTCCGGCGCGCAAAACCATGTTCGTCGGTTCGTACACAGCACTCAGGGTCGCGATCGACCCGAACAGCGGGACCACCGTCGATGACTACGAGTTCGTCATCCCGTCCGGTCTCGCCGGCGGCGTCGTATCACTGGCCCGTGGACCGAAGCACACGCCTCACGAACCGACCGCGATGCTGCTCGGCGGGTATCAGCCCGGCTCCCACCTCGTGCAGGTTCTCGAGAGAGCGACGGCGGCTGTCGTGGCTGAGTTCAAGTACCGGTTGACGACTTCGTGGAGTGGCAAGCGGATCGGGCCGTCGTCGTGGTTCAGCGGTGCGCCGCGAGCGAATTTGGCCGGGTCAGCCTGGGGCGGGGGTCCAAGCACCCCCCAAAATGTGGGGAGTGCCCCGGCGACCGGCACCAGGCGTATCGCGTTGCTGCTTGTCGACACGTCGTCGCAGCGATATACGACCGACGCACCGACGTTACAGGGCCACCGCGACCGATGGATGAACGAGGTCATCGACGGCGTCATGTCAGGTGGGCAGCTTCGCAGCACACGTGCGTTCTACCGCGAGGTGTCGTACAACAACTTCGATATCAGCGCCGAAGTGTTCGGACCTGTCCAGCTCTCGACCAACTGGGACACCAACTTCAAGGCCGATGGCACCCCGAAAGGCACTTTCTTCCAGGCCGCGATCACTGCAGGCGATGCGTTGATCAACTACAACAGTTTCGACACTGTCGTATGCATTACGCAGAGTGTGCCGGTGGCCGGGATGACTCCCGGCAGCTCGGCGTGGCCGTACGCCAGCATCGGTGCCTGGGGGCCGTATACCACGAGCGAGGGCAACCGAAATCTTGGCGTGATCTCGATGCCTATCGAGTGGGGGGTCGTTGGTGACCGTGAGATTCACGAGACATTCGCCCACGAACTCGGTCACAACCTTGGCCTCGGCGACCAGTACACCCCAGCCGTAGCCGGACGTAATCCCGGTGGGTGGGACCTCATGCATGACGATGATCCGCTACCCCACGTGTCTGTTGCGCACCGCATGATCCTCGGCTGGGTGCCGGCTGGATGGGTACGCACGTTCAACTTCGCAGCGAGCGGTGCCCCGGTCGATCAGAACGTCACGCTCCACGCGATTGAACGCGGTGCTCCACCCGCCGGCCGATCCAGCGCGGTCGAAGTGCGGATTGGTGACGGTCTCAACTACTACTTCGAGTACCGCAACGGTGAGAACCCGCAGATCGGTGACCGCTCGCTACCGACCGACGAGCGAGTGCTTGGCACCGATGTGGCATCGGCCCCGTTTGTGCCACCTTTCGCTCGCCCAGGGGTTCTCCTTCTGGCTAGTGACGGCGACGACAACGGTGCAGTTCTCGGCAACGGGGAGTTCTACAAGGAGATCGACTCGTCGCCGTTCCCTGTCGAGTTCCGGGCCGACGTTTCGGCGATCAGCGGCGACCGAGCGGACGTCCGGATCAGGTACGGCGCCAACGGACGCCCCGATCCCTCGATTCGGCCATGGCCGGCGTCTGCCGATCGGCAATGGCAATCGCCCGACATCGAGGTGCGCAACGCCAAGAACATGACCGATGCCAGTTGGGCCAACGTGCCGTGGGTCGGCAACAACAACACGGTCGTTGCCAAGGTGCGCAACTCGGGCACAGGGATGGCGCCTCAGGTGCGGGTCAACTTCTACGTCAAGAACTTCAACATCGGCGGCGCACCAGAGGTGTTCTTGGGTGCAGACGTGCGTGACATCGCCGCCGGTGCGACCGTCGAGTTCACGACGATGTGGGTGCCTCCCTCGACAGGTCACTATTGCGTGATCGTGCGGATCCCGTTGTATATCGTGCCGACTGCCCCGACGATCGTGGAGATGACCGAACTCAACAACGTCGCCCAGTCGAATTATGACCGTTTCAACACTGCGACGAGTTCCCCGTCCACACGCGAGGAAACGATGGTCCAGGTCGGCAATCCGTACGACAAGGAAACTCTCGTGTGGATCATCGGTGAGCAGACCAATCCCCTGTTCCGCACCTACGTCGAGACGACGTGGCTGTGGTTGCATCCAGGCGAGACGCGCAACGTTCGGGTGATGGTCGAGTACGCAGTCGATCCGAAGAGTGACCGGCTGCCTGATGACGTTCGTTGGGTCAACCGTCGCAGCATCGAGAAGTTGTCGCGCACACCCAACCTGCTCGGGCTGCACGCCTACGCCGAGAACCCTCACGACAACCCGCGGCACGCTCTCGAGCTACTCGGAGGCGCCGGAATCCTGGTGACCACCGGGCGGGCCACGGAGTTCGAGCGGTTCAGCAACGACGGCAGCGTCGTGCTCGGTTCGATCGTCACCAGCGACGATCACAAGCCGGTGCCGAATGGCAAGGTGATCGTCACTGTGGTCGACGACCCGGAAGCGTTCGAGCGGCATGTGACGTCGTCAGGCGACGTTCGCGACGGATCGTTCTTGATCCGGTTCCCGAACGACCACTTCAAGGTGATGCGCGCCGAGTACCTCCCGGCGGTCGGGTTCGGAACCTGCGCGATCGACTGGACCGAACGCCGCTAACGTCGTCAGGCTGGGACTTTGTGACGGTCCGGCGGCAGCCGACTGATCTCAGGGAACGCGATATGCAAGTCTCACTGAAGTCCCACGAGAACGCCTGAGTGGAGACGCGCATGATCCCCGAAAGCGAGATGTCGGGTGCGGTCCGGTTCGCCGGGCCCGGTCTCAGACAGACGGGCTGCGATCTCCTCGGCCGAACCCAAGTAGCGCTGCGAGACGATCCGAGGCTTGCCCCCGACCCGGGCCGACTCCGCCAGGTAGTAGTAAGTCTTGCCATCCTGCTTCTTGCCAACGATGAATGCCATATCTAGGTACTACCACACCAACAACACCAAACGCGAGCCTCTCACCAGGACAAACGCGCTGGTCAGAGCGTTGTTTCGAAGAAAGTCCAGAAAGGCTTCGAAGGAGGCCTCAAACACCTAACCAGGAAGGTCCCGCTAGGTGCGAGCCGATTCGCGTTCGATGAACGCCGACATTCCCGGCACGGTGAACGCGATCTGACCGTGGTCGGGTGCCCATACCAACCCCTTGGCTATCAGGTTGGC
>JANOTN010000223.1:0-3227 GCA_031416375.1 Ilumatobacteraceae bacterium | reverse complement strand
CAAATGGTAACATCCGTCGCTGGGGCTACGCGATCGTCGACGGCGTAGCCGGCGTTGATCGGCACCGTCGCATCGAGCGACGCCGTCTCGCGTGAACGTTTGGTGTCTGACACCAAACGTTCATGCGTCCGTCTCAGAGCGAAACGGTCACGTGGAGAAACGTTGCGGGAATGGAGGTGGCGTCGGCGCTCGGGCCCCTGTTCTGAGCGTTGAACAGGGCGGTCAGTTCGCTGTGCAGTTCGGCATCTCGGCCGGTGGCTGTTGCCGCTTCGAACGCGTTCATGGTTGGCCCGTAGAACGTCTTGAACGTAGCGAGCAGTTCGGATGGGGGCCCTGGGAACTCGAAGGTGTACGTGTCCCGCGCAAACGAGATCTTGTCTTCGGGTACTCCTGCGCCCGCGAATCGCTCGATCACGTTGCCCTCCACGCCCCACATCATGGGGCTGACGAAACCTTCCGGAGGCGGTGGTGAGTAGGCGGCGCTGATCTTGAGGATCTGCGCCACCAGTGTCGGATCGCCGGGGATCCAGTTCCCCATGACGATCCGGCCGCCGGGCTTCGTCACTCGGACCATCTCTTTGGCGACGTCGAACGGCTTCGGGGCGAACATCGCTCCGAAGATGCTGACGACGAAGTCGAAGCTTTTGTCCTCCAACTCGTTCAGATCGGAGGCATCGCCTTCCTGGAACCTGCAGTTTGTGAGGCCGAGGTCCTGTGCTCGGGCGTTGCCTGCGGCGACGAGATTGCTGGCGATGTCGACGCCCAGGACGTCTGCCCCGAGCCTTGCCGCCGGCACTGCCGTCGTCCCGTCACCGCAGCCGAGGTCCAGGACCTTCAGGCCGTTGACGGGTCCCAAACCCTTGACGAGCGCCTCGCCGCTGTCTCGCATGCTCGCCGCGATGCGAGTGAAGTCGCCCTTTTCCCAGAGTGCCTTGTTCGGATTCATTGGATTTGTTCCTCTCGTAGAGACCAGTCGTAGATAACCAGTCGTAGATCCAGTGATGGTCTGTCAAGCATCATGAACGACACTGCTTGTGATTCGCAGACGGTCCTCCGAGGTCCTGCTTGCAGTCCTTTTGCAGCAGATGGCAAGCAGATACGCCACAATCATGCGATGTCGCTCACCGTGAGGATCCTCGGTCCGGTGTCGATCGACGGGCCTGGTCGGCCGATCTCGCTGAGCCCCAAGCTTCGGTTGATCCTGGCGCTCCTCGCTGCTCATCGGGGTTCGGTCGTGTCGGTCGATCGCCTGTGCGAGGCGCTGTGGGGTGATCAGCAACCGAAAGCTGCAGCGGCCACGCTCCAGAGTCACCTGTCGCGTCTGCGTCGGTTGCTGGTGCCGGACGGCCGTGTCGTGGTGCTCGACCGTGGGTACCGGCTGGATCTGCCGGAGGGCGTGCTCGATGTCGATCGGTTCACACGGTCGGCGCAACGCGCCAGCGAGACGGTTGACCCGGCTGAGGCGGCAAAGCTCTATGCGTCAGCGCTCGACTGGTGGCGTGGTCCGGCATTCGGCGATCTGGCCGACGCCGACTGGATCCGGCCTGAGTCCGTACGGTTGGACGAGTTCCGTCTCACCGTGGTCGAGGCATGGTTCGAGTGCCGCCTGGCCGCCGGCGGCGACGCATCGCTGATCGGTGATCTCGAGGGCTTCACGCTTACCAATCCGTTCCGCGAGCGATTCGTCCGTCAACTGATGGTGGCGCTGTTCCGCCACGGTCGTCACGCGGACGCGCTAAGAAGCGCCAGCGAGTTCCGTCGACTCGTTCGTGATGGCATGGGCCTGGATCCATCTTCGGCACTCACCGCGATCGAGGCGCAGGTGCTCGCTAACGACCCAGCGCTGCTCCGAACGCCGGATGACGCCCTGGTTGCCTGCAATCGACAACCCGTGATGGACGGTCCGACGCGTCTGGTAGGCCGTTCGTCCGATCTGGCTCGGATCACCGAGGCGATCGGCTCAGCTCGGCTCGTTACGCTGTCCGGGCCGGGCGGCGTCGGCAAGACCCGGTTGGCGCGTCGCATCGCTTCCACGGCCACTGGCTTCGCTGACGGCGTCGCGTTCATCGAACTCGCTGCGATGAGCGACATAGACTCGTTGGCCGACGCGGTCGCGACGGCGCTCGACGTGCAACCACGCCAGCACCTCACCATCGAAGAGACGCTGATCGCTGCGTTGAGTGACCAGCAGCAGCTCGTGGTTTTCGACAACTGCGAGCACCTCCTCGAAACCTTGGTACCGTTCGTGGATCGAGTCCGGCTGCTGTGCCCTCGTGTGCACATGCTCGCCACATCGCGCGAGCCACTCGGGTTGCCCGGCGAACTAGTTTTCGCCGTGGCGCCGCTGACGGTGGGTGCCTCGGACGACGCCGACCCGATGGCGGTCGCCGCGTCACCGGCGGTGGAGTTGCTTCTCGACCGGGTTGCCGCAGCAGTTCCTGAATTTTCCATGACCGCCGCGAATGCCGTTGTCATCGGCGAGATCTGCCGACGTCTCGACGGCCTGCCTCTTGCACTCGAGCTCGTCGCTGCACGGTTCCGCTCACTGTCACCGGAGACCATCCTCCAGAGGCTCATGCTCCCAGCGGGCGTGCTGGGTGCCAGCATGCGATCAGCCGACCCCCGCCACCGCACGCTTCGAGACACTATCGCCTGGTCGTTCGAGCACCTGAGTCCACATGAGCAGGCGGTGTTCGCCCGCCTGTCGGGGTTTGCCGGCAGCTTCGATCTCGCCGCTGTCGAGTCGGTGTGCGCGGGACCGGACCTCCAGTTCGTGGACGACGTGGATGATTCGCTCGACGTGGTCGAGATCCTCGCGGCCCTGATCGACAAGTCGATGGTGCAGATGGTCAGCCATCAGGGCGCCCGGTACCAGCTATTGGAGACGCTGCGGGAGTACGCCCGCGAGAAGCTGGCCGATCAAGGATCGGTCGAGGTCGTCGCTGAGCGGCATCTCCTCTGGTTCACCGACTTTGCGGAGCGATCCAGCATCGGGATGACCGGGCCGGATGAAGCCGACTGGTCGCAACACATCGAGTGGGACTTCGACAACCTGCGCTTGGCATTCGGCCACGCGGTTCGCAGTCGCAACGTCGATGGAGCACTTCGGATCACCTCCGCGCTGCGGGAGTTCGCATTCAGACGAATCCGCTACGAGCTGGCATCGTGGGCCGCGACGTCGATCACTTTGCCGGGGGCTTCCGCACACCCTCGGTACCCCACCGTGC
>JANOTN010000222.1:0-1513 GCA_031416375.1 Ilumatobacteraceae bacterium | reverse complement strand
TACGACGGCACCGAGGGGCTTGCCGCTGTCGACACCGAGCTCGGTCTCTTCATCGGTCGGCAAACCGACATCCTCCACGTTGGAATTGACGACCTCGTCGATGAAGCCACGAGTTGGGGCATGCGGGCGTCGACCGCCCGTGCCACGATCACGGAACTCATCGAGCGAGTGGAAGCGGCAATCATCCAGACGCGCGACGACATCGAGATCGACGTCCCCGAAAGCATCCACGACCGCATCGCCAAGCGAACACGCGACTTCGCCTTGGTCAAACGCTTGCCAGCGGTGAAACCAAGTTGAGCCTGTTCCCACTGGCAACCTCTTGATCACACGTCGAACCCGCAAGGCGTTGTAGCGGACTCGAAAAGAGTAACCCATTTATGCAGTCGGCTGGTAGCCGGACCTACGCTGGCTTCTAACCTTGCGCCATGGCCAACGAGTCCCGACCGCCCCACGTTGGAGAAGGCTGCGAGCGCGACGGTGTGGTCGCCGTCGAGTCCTTCCGGCTGCCGCTGTCGCCGGCGCTCAGCGCCGAGGCTGCTGCTGCGTTCATCGCCCGCCAGCGGCGCCCGATGTCGGCGCTGGCGTCTTTGGAGGGACCGTTCGCCTCCGACGATGAGTATCGATCGGTGGTCGATGCGTTCAGGGTGGAAATGGCTTCACTCCACAAGGCGCTCGCGAGGCTCGCGCGCCGGACCTACGCAGTCGATGTCGAGGAGACCGTGCTCGGGGGAGTGCGGGTCGAGATCGTAAGGCCGTCGGGCGGTGTGCTCGAAGCCAATCGACACCGGGTGCTGATCAACCTCCACGGCGGAGCGTTCGTCGGCGGAGCCGAGGCGTGCGGTCTCGTCGAGTCGATTCCGTTGAGCGTGGTGATGGGCGTCGAGGTCGTGTGCGTTGACTACCGCCAGGCGTATGAACACCGCTTCCCGGCCGCCAGCGAGGATGTCGCCGCCGTGTACCGGACGCTGCTGGAGAGTCGTGACCCCGAAGCGATCGGGATCTTTGGGCACTCCGCCGGAGGCATGTTGGTGGCGCAATCGTTGGCCTGGTTCGCCGATGCCGGCCTGCCACGTCCGGGCGCGGTGGCGATGTGTAGTGCCGGAGCTGGCGGCGTCGGTGACTCGCACTACCTCGCCACGGTGGCGATGGGCGACCCGGTGCCGGGTCACGACGCACGGCCGGGCGGATGGCGCGCTGGGTACCTCGGTGACGCCGACCGGCTCGACCCGCTCGTCACGCCACTGCACTCGCCGGAGGTCCTCGCTGGGTTCCCGCCGTCGTTGCTGCTGAGCGGGACGCGATCCTTCGATCTGAGCGACGTCGTGCTCACCCATCGGGCACTCGATCGCGCCGGGGTTGCCACTGAGCTTCACGTTTGGGAGGGTCTGTGGCACTGCTTCCCCTACAACCCGTTGATGCCGGAGTCGAGGGAGGCCTACGAGGTGCTCACGAGATTCTTCAATCGGCACCTGCAACGAGTCAACGCGCCTCTGACCTGGCCGTGACGGTG
>JANOTN010000221.1:0-2386 GCA_031416375.1 Ilumatobacteraceae bacterium | reverse complement strand
AGCCGGATGTTGCCGAGTTCCACGAGCGGCCAACCGAACTCCCGTCGCATCCAGGGGCGGAGCTCGTCACAGGCGCCGAGTGCTTCTTCCTCGGCGAGATCGCATGTTCCAGACATCCGGAGCAGCTCGGCCCGATGGACCCGGCATCGGCCGTTGATCCCGCCGAATGCAGCGCCGTGTCGCCAATGCTCCATCACCTCGGTCCACTCCCGTGCGCGGTCGTGGAGTGCAAGTCCCTGAGCAGCACAGATCAGCTCGCAGTACATCATCCCCGTCGTGAGCGGGTCGAACTCCCCCGACATCAGAACAGCACCGATCTCGTCGAGCAGGTCGAGTCCCTCATCGACGTGGCCATCGAAGATCTTGATCCGCGCTGCGGCGACCCGACCGATCACGACCGCCGGCCCGACTCCGAGGCGGCCTCCACGGTCGATCGCCAATGCCGATTGCTCGCGGGCTGCCTCCATGTCTCCGCACATGAAGCGTTCGTAGGTGCGAACCATTGCGATCACGGCATGGGCGGGAAACTCGCCGCGCCCCTCCAGGAGACGATCGGCGCGCTTCAGCCAGCCGCGCACCGGGGCCATCAGCCCGGTGTCCATCATCAGATACATGGCGATCATCGCCGCAGCTCTCGCCGCGTCGGTGTCGTTGTCGGCCGCCAGGTGGAGCGAGTACAGGTCTTCCCACGCCGACACGCAGGCTTCGAAGTTTCCGCTTCCGTACGACGCCTGCGCTCGGAGCTCGAGACCTTCAGCGGTATTCGCTTCGCTCCCAACGTCGCCGAGCAGCTCGAGGGCGAACTGCCAATCTGCTCGATCGACCGCTGCCCGCAACTCGCCGAGCCAATCGAGACCGCTCATCGGTCGGCATGTTTCGAGGCGTGTCGTCGTCGACCGGCGGCGGGCAGCCCGCACCTTGTCGCGTTGTGACACCAATTGTCACGCCTCGTGGGTGTCGCTTCGGTTCGCCGAACTGTGAACCCCATTACCCACCCACCGAAAGGCAATCTCATGGAACCAACGGAACAGCTCACCTACATTCTCCCGACGCTTTGCGCAACGGTCGACCGTATCCAAACCATGCAAATGAACGACCCGACCCCCTGCACGAAGTTCACCGTACACGACGTACTCAATCACATGATCGTGCTCGGCGGATCGTTCGCATTCCTGTTCCGCGGGGAAGCGGCCCCGGAGTTGAAGGCGCCGGCGGCCAATGGATCCGTGCCGACTGTCGAGTTCCGGAAGGTCATGGACGATCTGCTCGAAGCAGTCAAGTCCCCTGGGGCGATGGAACGCACGATCTCAGCTCCCGTCGGCGAGATGCCCGGTTCGACGTTCGCTCGGTTCGTGGCCTTCGACGGCCTCGTCCACGGCTGGGATATCGCCACGGCCATCGGCCTGAGCTTCGAGCTTCCACCCGCCGTGATCGCATCGGTCGACGAGTTCGCCCGCAGCGCCGTGACCTCCGAGATGCGCGACGGCGACACGTTCAAGGACGCCACCATCGCTCCCGACGATGCCAGCCCGATGGAACGCCTGGTCGCGTTTAGCGGCCGCACTCTCTAAAGCTCGCTTTTCTGCTCGACACAAACCACCCCACAAACCACCACACAAACCACCACACAAACCACCACACAAACCACGACAGGTAAAGAGGAACGAACCGTGCACATCTCCAAGAATGACATCCCGATCAAGATCAACGCGCCCGGCGCTGTCGCACGCCAGATTCCCGACTTCGGCGTGGCCTCAGGCACCATCGGAGCCGAGTACTTCACCATGAGCGCAGGAACGGATCTGGCGCCGCTCCTCGAAGGGCTCGACGACGACGCCTGCCATTCCGCCCACTGGGGCTACATGATCACGGGCGACGTCGTCGTCACCTACACCGGCGGGACCACCGAAGCCTGCACCACGGGCGAGGTTTTCCACTGGCCCGCCGGCCACAGCGTACGCGTCGACAGCGACGCAGAAGTCATCCTGTTCAGCCCCCAGGCCGAGCACACACCCGTCCTGGAGCACATTCTCGCCAAGCTGAACGCCTGACGCATCGGCATGCGGACGAACCCGTTCACGACGCTCCGCGTGACCGCGATCCTGACCGGCACGTACGAGCACCGCGTAGAGGCTCGGCGGATAGGTGAGGATTTTTTGTGCCGGAGTTTTCATTTCGCCTGCTGCGCAGCCGAAATAGCGCACCGTAACGATTGGTCGCCTCGCCTTCGGCTCGTCTCCTTAGCTCATGGTGCGAGCCGAAATGGAGGGTACTCGTCGGTGACGAGCGTGAAGGCGTAGCCCGTGACCCGGCTCTCCCAGCGCAGCACCCCGACGACGTACTCGAACAGACGGCGGGGATAGCGACCGGTGAACAGAATTGCGAA
>JANOTN010000220.1:0-22630 GCA_031416375.1 Ilumatobacteraceae bacterium | reverse complement strand
GGCTATTCCGAGGGCGCGATTGACTCGTCTCATAGGACTAACTTCACACTTTCGGCACCGCTAAGGATTCTGCCTCGTCAGAGATTACGGCACTCTATCGAAAACACCCGAATCCGAAGGGCCGAAGTAACCGGGATTCTGAACCGATCTCCCCGACCAGGGCACGCTGACACCCGGTCTGATGGCCGCCGCGTTGGGTCTCGGTCTCGTGATTGCCACCAAGCGCCGCCGACGCGCGCCACCACGACGTTCCGTCTGACGCGTGACGATCGTTCGCAGTCAGGTCAAATCGACGTACCGAGAGCGTTCGTGGGGTGTTCGATCCGTATCGTGGGCGGCATGCCGAGTGTGACTCCGCGATGAAACTTCTGCGTCGGATTTTGGCGGCGTTGGCGATGGCCGGAATCGCCGCTGCCGGGGTGCGGATTCGAGGGACCGGCGGAATTCCTCCGCAACACGGTGGTTGGCGGCCACTGGAGTTGCCACCTGAGAAATCCAAATCGTGACCTCCTCGGAGGCGACAGTTCACGTCGTGGGGAGCGGCATCGTGGCTCGCCGGTTGCGCCGCTTGCTACATGCCCGGCACGTTGCGGAGGTTGACCCTCGCCGCGCGCAAATCCCGAACGCGATCAATGGCGACCTGGCGATCTTGGCGCAGGGCTGCGATCACGCCGAGATGGCAGCCGAATTGATCGAACGTGGCGTGCATGTGGTGACCGTTGGTGACGGGCTCGACGACACGCGAGCTCTGTTCGAACTGGACGCGCAGGCCGTGGCCTCGCACACCTCGTTGGTGATCGGCGCGGCATTGTCACCGGGGCTATCGGAACTGATCGCTCGACACCTCGCCAACCAACTCCACGAAGTCGACGAGATCCATGTCGCCATGCACGGAACCTCCGGTCCGTCGTGCGCTCTGATGCATCACCGATCGCTCAGCCGACGGTCCGTTGGTTGGCATGACGGTGAGTGGGCTGACTATTTGGGCGGCAGCGGCCGCGAGCTGTGCTGGTTTCCCGAACCCGTCGGAGCAAAGGACTGCTACCGAGCACAGATCCCGTCGCCCGTACTCCTACATCATAGTTTTCCTGAGGTCTCACGAATCAGTGCCCGCCGTTCGGCCCGTCGGCGAGATCGCCTGACCGCGCGGCTACCAATGCTGGTCAGGCCACACCAGGAGGGCGGTATCGGAGCACTCCGTGTCGAGGTCCGCGGCAATGATGCGTCTGGCGGTCGGCAGTGTCTTATTGCGGGTGTCGCTGAACTGGTCGGTTCGGCTGCTGCGGCGACGGCCGCCGCATTCGCGACGATGACGCTCGACGGGAAACTGCCAGTTGGTGTCGTCATCGCAGGCGATCAGCTACTACCGACCATTGAACTGCTGAGAAACGTTCAGTCGTTCGGTGTCCGCCTGCAAGAGTTCACAGGCGTTCCTCAGCCGGGGTGATTCGTTCGAGTCGTTTACCGACCCGCTCGATCACATCGGTGAGCGTGTCGAGTTGATCGCGTAGCTCCTCGCCAGTTACGACGTCGGCGAGCGCGAGACGAACGCCGGCGATCTCGCGGGCGAGGAACTCGGTGTCAGCTTGGGTTCGTTCGGCGACCTCACGGTCCTGTTCGCCGGTGAAGCGGTCGCGCCGTTCCTGCCGGTTCTGAGCGAGCAGGATCAACGGTGCCGCATACGCCGCCTGTAGTGAGAGCAAAAGTGTGAGTCCGATGAACTGCCACTCGTCAAAGCGCCAGCCCTTTGGTCCAAACGAGTTCCAGATCACCCAACCAATACAGAAGACCGTCTGATACACAAGGAAACGCGCCGTGCCGATGAATCGGGCGATTGATTCGCTGAACTGGCCAAACCCTTCAGCGTCGTACCCGAGTTCAAGACGGAGACGTCGGCGCGGCTCGGTCAGATTGCCGCGACGTCTCATGGTGTCACCGCCGGTTGTGAATCGTCGCGCCGCCGCCGGGCGCGTTGTCGCCAGCCCGAACCGAGCATGCGGTCAACGACGTCATCGACACTGACCGCGCCGAGCAGCCGATCAGAGGCGTCGACAACCGGCAGCGAAAGCATGTTGTATGAGGCGAACTGTTCAAAGACTTCGCGGTCGGGCGTGTCGGGTCGCGCCAGGGCGACGTGTCGGAGGCAGCGGCCGAGTTCCATCCCAGGGGGCTCACGCAGGAGTTGTTGCGCGAACACAACGCCGAGGTATTTGCCGGTCGGCGGTCGCAGCGGAGCCTGGCAGATGTACACCTGGCTGGCAATGCTCGGCGTCCAGTCAGGGTCGCGAATGTGAGCGAGTGCTTGAGCAACGGTGTCGGTCGGCCCGAGAATCACGATCTCTGGGGTCATCATGCCGCCTGCCGTGGCTTCCTCGTACGAGAGCAACCGTTCGAGCACTTCAGCTTCTTCGTCATCCATGGCTGCGAGCACGGCAGCGCGCTGTTGCTGCGGCATCTCGTTGAGCAGGTCGGCGAGGTCGTCGTACTCCATCTCGTCGAGCACACCGATTAGGCGGTCGAGATCGAGTCCTTCGATCAGGCGAAGCTGCTCGGCCTCTGGCAGCTCCTCAAGCAGGTCGGCGAGCCGCTCGTCATCCATAGCTTCGGCGAGCTGGCGACGCTGTGAGAGGGGCAGGGCTCGCACCACACCGGCAACGTCGGATGGGTGCATGTCTCGCAGCCGGGCGGCCTCGGCGGCGGCCTCGGTTGGAGCGGCGAACAGCTGTGGAACCTCGGTCCAGCCGACGAGCCGGTAGGTGGGCCGCCGCCTGATCGTGTTGCGCCGCGCCAGGCGAATCTTGTCGACCGCCCACCAGCTCGAATGACCGTCATCGACCTCGGTCAAACCGACATCGCTGACCCGTTCACCGTTCACCGACTTGTTGATGATCCCGGCACCGATCAGGACCTCACCTGACCGCGGTTTGAACGGATTGAGATCGAGGTCCCACGAGCGCAGCCGAGCACCGTCGCTGTCGAGTTCGGCAATCCGGGCGGCGTTGACGAAGATCCTGCGTCGCTGACTCGATGCAACGAAGCCGACGACTCGCGGCGCGTGACCCACCCGGCCGGGCACGACCACGATGTCTTGGATTTTGCCGATCTCGGCTCCGCCAGCGTCGAGTAGGGGAAGTCGCATCACCCGAAATGCGTAAATCAGCTCCCCTGCCATACCGGCAGGTTACCCGTGGCCCCCCTGACCAGGAGTGATGGAGTTCGGGACCGTCAGCCGCAACAGCCCAAATCGCCTGCGTATTCTTGGTCAGGCGCGTTCGATTTGGACCAGGGTGTCGCTGTAGGCGACTCCGCCGCCCCATTCCGTGAGGGTGTCGTTGGTCAGGCTGTTGGCGACCTTGCCGTCGGCGTGATGTTGACGCCACCAGCCAAAGGGGATCGCGGCCAATCCAGGGCGCAGGCGGTTCGTGATCTTGATTGGGAGTACCAGGCTGGCACGGTCGTTGAACACGCGTGCGCCGTCACCCTCTGCGAGGCCGCGAGCGGCGGCGTCGGTGGCGTCGAGTTCGACGAACGGGCTGCCTTCCGCTGGGCCGTGCTTGGGGAGTTGGGAGTAGCCGGAGTTGAGGAACCGAGCATGATGCTTGGGTGTCATCAATTGCAGCGGGAAGCGCTCGGCATTCGGTCCGGTCGGGCCCTCGTTCGGTGGAACGAAGGTGGGGAGCCGCGGCTGACCGAGTGCTTCCAGCTTCTGGCTTGCGAACTCGACCCGACCAGATGGCGTTGGGAAGCCACCGTTGGCCCATGGCCGCCCGTCCTCCGGGTACGGCACCTTGATCCAGCCATCACGACGCAGTGCATCGAGGTCGACGCTCGGCAGGCACTCGCGCAGGATCGTCATGTCATCGTCGAACAGTGACGGCTCGGTCAAACCCATTGCGCCAGCGATTCGGCGGAACAGTTCGGCGTTGCTGACCGACTCACCGACCGGCTCGATTGCCGCCTCGTTCCAACCCATCCATAGGTGACCCCACGATGTGGTGACATCGCTCGATTCGATCTGCGTGGTAGCTGGCAGCACGATGTCGGCGTACTGGGCCGTGTCGGTCATGAACTGTTCGTGGACGACGGTGAACAGGTCATCGCGGGTCATCCCTTGACGAGCGCGTTCGGCGTTAGGGACGATCACCAACGGGTTGCAGTTCCACACGATCATCGCCCGGATCGGCGGCTGTTCGTCGAGCAGGATCTCGCCGAGCCGACTCATGTTGAATGTGCGCGGATCGCGCCCGGCAAGAAGATCTTGGCGGCTGAGCACGCCGTCATCGACCAGCCGGTCCTGCCACGAGCCGACGCTGCGAAACAGTCCACCACCTCGATCCTTCCAGGCACCCACGACGGCCGGCAGGCACGCCAACGTGCGGAAAAACATCGCCCCGTTCTCGTGATGCTCGGCACCGATCAAGGTTCGGATTGCTGCCGGGCGAATCGTTGCGTACTCACGGGTGAGTTGCTCGATCACGCCCTCGTCAACATCGGTCGCCTCGGCGGCGCGGGCCGGAGTCATGGCGGCGACGTGCGCCTCAAGCTCTTCGTAGCCGAGCGTGTGTTCCTTAATCCACTCATGATCGACCAGTTGGTCGCGAATGATGATGTGGATCATCGCCAGCATCATGGCGATGTCGGTTCCGGGTCGCGGCTGAATGAACTGATCGGCGTCGTCGGCGGTGATCGTGCGGATCGGATCGATCACGACGATCTTGGCTCCGTTGCCGCGGGCCTTCTCGATCACCGGCCACAGGTGACGGTTGGTCAGTTTTGTGTTGGTCGCCCACAGGATGATCAGCTTGGAATGTTCGAGGTCGAGCGGGTTGGCACCAAGCCCGGTCCCGTTGGTCATTGAGACGCCAGCGCCGACCGTGGGCCCACAGATGTTGCGCAGCAGGCGGGTAGCGCCGATGTGATTGAAAAAGCGGTTCGAGATGCCTTGCATCGCCAAAATGCTCTGGTTGCCGGCGTCGCTGAACGGCATGATCGCCTCGCCGCCGTGTTGGGCGATGGTCGCGTTCAACCGGTCGGCGATCTCGGTGAGTGCCTCGTCCCATGAGATTTGCTCGAACTTTCCGCTGCCCTTCGGGCCGACTCGACGCATCGGATGCAGGACCCGGTCAGGGCTGTATACGCGGTCAAGGAACCGATTGACCTTTGGGCACAACTCGCCGTAGCTGTACGGATGCTCGGGGTTGCCACGCATCTTGATGGCGACCCCCTGCTCGACGGTGACGGTCCACCCGCAAGAATCTGGACAATCGTGATGGCACGTCCCGTTCACGGTTTGCACACCCGTAACTGTACGCCGGCGCCGCCGCCGCTCCGACGTCGTCAATGTTACATATGGTGTCTGACACCATATGTAACAGCCGCGGGCGGGCAACCCCGGTACCGTCGTGGCGTGACCCCCAGGACCGTCAGAAACTGGGCCAAGAACCAGGCCTGCATTCCAGTCGATGTGAAGGCACCGGCCAGCACCGCCGAGGTAGCCGTCGCTGTTGTTGACGCTCACCGGGCGGGGCATCGGGTGAAGGCGATCGGCGCAGGTCATTCCTTCACGGCTGCGGCAATGACCAATGGAGTGCTGCTCTCACTCGAACGGATGAACAAGGTGCTCGACATTGACATCGCTCGGCAACGGGTCACCGTCCAAGCCGGAATCACGTTGAAGGCACTCGCAGAGCACCTGGCCGCCGCCGGTTTGGCGATGCCGAACCTCGGCGATATCAACGTGCAGTCGGTGGCCGGGGCGATCAACACGGCGACCCACGGAACCGGAATCGACCTCGGGAACCTGGCCACAACGATCGTCGGGATCGAGTTGGTCGACGGTCGTGGCAACATCGTGCGCTGCGACGAGATCACAGAACCCGAACTGCTGCGAGTCTGCCGCGTTGGCGTAGGCGCGCTCGGTGTGATCACCGAGGTGACGATCCAGTGCGTGGCGGCGTTCAATCTGCATGCCCATGAAACCGTTGAGTCGCTCGACGATCTACTCGTCGATATCGACGGCTTCGCCCGCAGCGCCGACCATGCCGAGTTCTTTTGGATGCCGGGCGCGCGTCGCTGCCAGGTGAAACGCAACAACCGCACAGAAGATCCCGTTCGACCCCCGTCGAAGGTGACCTACGTTCGCGACAAATACATCGCCGAGAACTTCGGGTTCGACCTCGTCTGTCGCGTGGGCCGACGGTTTCCGTCGTTTGCCCCGAAGGTCGCCAAGATCGTTGCGGCTGGCGTCAGCGAACGCGACCTGATTGATCGCAGTGACAAGGTGTTCGCCAGTCCGCGACTGGTCAAGTTCGTCGAAATGGAGTACGGGATACCGATCGAACATCTGCCAGAGGCGATCAGTCGGGTGCGGGCACTCACGACCACGCTGAGTTTTCCAACGCTGTTTCCGATCGAAGTACGCGTGTCGGCTGCCGACGACATTCCACTGTCGACCGGCTACGGCCGCACCAACGGATGGATCGCCGTACACCAGTACCGCGGAGCGCCCTACGAGTCGTACTTCCAAGGCGTCGAGAACATCATGAACGACTACAACGGCCGACCCCACTGGGGCAAGCTCCACTTCCAGTCGGCAAACACCCTCCGCGACCGCTATCCCGAGTGGGATGCGTTCACGGTCGTGCGTGACCGGCTCGACCCCGACCGAACCCTTCAAAACGACTACCTCGCGCGTGTGCTCGGCTGAACTATCGCGCGGGGCGCGGGCGGCGTCGCGTAACCTTGCCCAAGTGAGGGAGCGGGCGGAGGAACGCAAGCGGACGACGACGTCGAACTTTGGCGTGAGCCGTCGCGAGTCACATGATGCCTCCGGCTTCTACGGCCGCTTCGAACCGCCGGTCGTGAGCGACGACGAAACGGTGTTGGCACCGGATTCGATCGCCCAGCCGTTCGTCTGTGGCGATGCCCGCAAGATGGACACGATCGCTGACGGTTCGGTGGCGTTGGTCGTGACCTCGCCCCCGTACTTTGCCGGCAAGCAGTACGAGGAGGAGCTGGAACGCGACGGCATCCCCAGCTCGTACCTTGAGTACCTCGAACTGCTTCACGACGTGTTCGCCGAATGCGTGCGTGTGCTCGAGCCAGGCGGCCGGATCGCCGTCAACGTCGCCAACCTCGGCCGCAAGCCGTACCGCAGTCTCGGTGCTGACGTGATCCATATCCTGCAAGATCGGCTGGGATTGCTGTTGCGTGGCGAGGTGATCTGGCAGAAGGGAGCTGGTGCCTCCGGCTCGTGCGCGTGGGGGTCGTTCCGAAGCCCATCGAACCCGGTTCTCCGTGACGTCACTGAGCGCGTGATCATTGCCAGTAAGGGTCGCTTTCAGCGAGCGCTCACGGTTGAACAGCGTCGCGCCCGCGGTCTTCCGTATGAGGCGACGATCCGCACCGAGGACTTCATGTCGCTCACGCTCGACATCTGGCACACGCCGTCCGAGAGCGCCCGCCGAGTTGGCCATCCCGCGCCGTTCCCCGTTGAGCTTCCGGAGAAGCTGATCGAGCTGTACACATTCGCCGACGACCTCGTGCTCGACCCATTCATGGGCAGCGGTTCCACGCTCGTGGCTGCCAGTCGGCTCGGTCGTCGATACGTCGGATACGACCTTGATCCGGGTTATGTCGAGTTGTCAATGTCCAGGGTCGACGACGAAGGTGAACCGCTCCTGACCGAACCCGAGCGGGTGCCCGGTTCCAAGGATCGCATCGCTGAAGTGCTCGGATCGGCTGGGTTCACGACAGCAGGTCCCGGCGTTCGACTCAAGGGTTCGGGAATCGTCGTGCATGGCATTGCCACCGACAGGGCCGGTGGTCGTTGGGTGATCGAACTGGGTGGCCCATTCGTGCGCTACCGCGGCGGACTCACCTCAATCGACGCGGTCTGGCGAACACTCGGTCGGGCGCATGCCCTACGCGGGCTCGGCGAGCGTGTGCTTGTGTTGACGTCTGACTTACCGAAGCCACTCAGCGAGTTCGATCGCGCCATCAGAGCTGCTGGATCCCACGCACTGTTCGACGTAATCGACGTGTTCGATCCGGATGCGTTGCAACGCCTGGCCTCATATGGATCTGGCGTGACGCATCCGATTCCTGGCTTCTGGAAACCGGCAGAACTCGCTCAATAGCAACGCGTCAGGTCGATCAACTCGTCAATCTCGCCTGAATTGAGTTGATCGCGTATCAGTGCTCCGGCTTCAACCGGGTCGATTGCGTAGGCCCGGTCCTCGAAGTTGCGGCTACGGGCCCACAACACGCCGACGGCTCCTCCGTTCACGATCACGACACCACCGGAGTCGCCCGCCTGGATATCAGCGTCGAGCTCGAACCCTGGCCGATTGGTTTCGCCCTTGCGATAGATGTCCTGGGTGCGAATGTTGATCGGTCGTCGAAACTCCACGGGTATCTGCACCGGCTCACCACTTCTGAACACGTATGCAGTTCCGTGGTCACCGTTGCTCACGCCGCCATCACCGATCGGAACCGAGCGACCGAACGACGGCTCAATCGCCAGGTAGGCGAGATCCATGTTCGGGTCGAACGCGACGATTGTTCCGGTCGTCGATCGATCACCACGGGCTACGAAGATCTCCTTCGAGCCTTTCAACACGTGGGCTGAGGTCAGAACCAATCCGGGGGCGACGATCAACCCATTTCCCTGCGCATGGGTCAGATCGCAACCGTCAGCTTCAATACTGACTACCGCCGATGGCGGGTCGGAGGCACAACTGGTCGTTATGGCTGATGCGCCCACCAACATCGACGCGATCGACCGACGCATTAGGACAGCTCCTTCGACATCCAGATCGAATCGTCCTCGGCGTATCCGTGCCGTGTGTACAGCTGACGTGCGCGTGTATTTGGTCGCTCGGTTTCCAGAAAGATCCGCTTGACACCGCGTCGACGACAGTCGGCCTCGATCACCCCGAGAGCGATGGTGCCTTTGCCTTCGCCGCGTGTTCGCACATAGATCTCGTCGAGCACGACCTCGAATCCACCAATCTCGACTGACCAGCCCCACGTGACCACCACGTATCCGTCGATGTCGTCGATCATCCATGCCGTACCAACCGAATCACCGGCGAGCAGCGGCTCGAAACCTGCCTGTGTGCGCGCCCCGTCGAAGGCGTGCCCATCGGCAGCGCAGTACTCCGCCGCCAACAGCAGCAACGCCGGTAGGTCGTCAGGGCTTGCTCTCCGCACCGTCGTCGACATGTCGATCAACGATCGAGGAAGGCAACTACGTAGCTGGCGGGGGCGAAGGCTGACAGATCGATCGGGTCCTCCAGTTCGAGATCGTCGTTGATTCGGAGTAGTTCGGTGCGACCGGCGTTGGTTTGCCACACCACGGTGCGACCATCGGGGCCGAGCACGGCACTGCGCACCTGACCGAGTCGAACGGACCCGTCGGTGGTCACAACCTCGGTGATTCCTGCCCGATCACCGATCACCGTGCAGCCGTCGCTCGACGTCCCGTTGACTTCAAACCCGGAGAGGTCGGCGAGCACTTCGCCCGAATCGAGCGAGACCAACGAGTGTGGACCTTCGGCGTCGCCGACCGTCACGCATGCCCAGGCTGGATTCGGGAAGGTCCCCTTGACTGGCGTTGTGAACGTCGTGGTGTACACCGTTGAACCATCGAGCTTGATCACAGCTTGGAAGGTCTCACCGAACACAACCAGCCGCTCACCGTCGAGGGCAGGCCGGATCCATCGAATCGTCCCGCCGCCAGGGACGGTTACGGTGCCGATCTGGTTGGCCTGGTTGTCATCGGTACTGAGCCGGAAGACTCCACCGTCGGTCGACACGAACAGCAACTCGCCATCGGCGAAGATCCCACCAGCCGGTATCTGTGTCGGGGCGATCGTCAGATTGACTCCGGTTTCGTCGAACAGTCCAATGTCGGTGCGCTGTCCAACGACCTGACTGGTGGCGACAACCTTGTCGTCAACGGCGACCGGCTGATCGGGGTAGTAGACCGGGGCAATCGAACCTGGCTCGACCAGGATTGTTTGGAAGAACTTCGCATCTGCAACCGCGAACCGTGTTCCGTCTGCGTTGTGTCGAACGGTCTCGGCGTACAGCTTCGGATCAGCCTGGCCGGCAAGCGCTCCAACGTCGAGTACGTCACCCGTCAGACCGTCGATGATCTGCACGTTGCCACCTGTCTCGTCTCCGACCACCAATATCAACGCTCCGACGATCGGTAGTCGAGTGACGGTCGTGCCGCGTCCAATCGGGATCACGACGGGTTGCGTGCCGTCGACATCGCTCAACACGATCTGCTCGGCTCCCACCAGCGCGATCCGACCGCCCTCCGAATGCGTGCCGACCACACGTCCCAAGCCCAACTCGGTCGTCACCGCCTGACCGTTCTCGTCAACCGTCGCGATCGCGCCAGTCGCTCGGTCGATCATGGCGATCTCGCTCCAGCTTGCGGCGGCGCTGGCGATGTCGTCGTTGTCGCCGCGGATCAGCCTCCATCCAACGACCGTCAACGCCACGAGCGCCGTGATCCCAATCGTGCTGAACAACATCCGTCGTGCGGCGTAGTTCGGAGTCGGCAGATCGGTCATCGGGGAGGACTGTAGGCGCTGGCACACCACTACAGTCGACCGACGTGGAGTTCAGTTGCCCGCGATGTCAAACAACGGTCGAATCCCGGTTCTACGGACCGTGCGAAGCATGTCGGACGCAGCTCCGAGCGACGTTTCGCAACGAGCGTCGAGTCGTTTTGGTCGCCGAGTACGAACCCAAAGTGAACGTCACTCCAAACGCTGTCGCCCTCAAAGATGATTGAACGATTCGTTGACTTTCGACTCGCCAATCAGCCGATGGCGCTCGGCCAGTTCGCCGCTATCCTGACGCTTCCCAATACGGGGACGTAGCTCAGTTGGCAGAGCGCTACCTTTGCAAGGTAGAAGTCAGGGGTTCGATTCCCCTCGTCTCCACCAGATAAAAGACCAGCTCAGAACACTCAGAGGCCCCGCTCGGCGGGGCCTTCGTCATTCCCAGGTGCACGCCAGGTGCACAGCACCAGACGGCACCAACCAACACACGCTGGCACCAGACGCCACGGTGAGGACGGTCCGCCGTCGGATTGCACGGGTGAGACGACCGCGATCGCGCACCGCCCTCGCCTGTATGAAATCCTACATAGATCGGCATCAGTCCTGTAGGGTTTCATACATGCTCGCCGAGATGACGATTGACAGGTTGCAACGCCTTGGCCCCGTGTTTCGGTCGAGGGATGCGATCGAGGCGGGTGTTTCTTGGCGTGATCTCTACATGCTTCGCGACGATGGTGTGATCATCGAGTTGTCGCGGGGCCTGTACCAGCTCGCCGATGCAGCCGGTTCAGGAAACGTCGATTTCGTCATCGTATGCGCGCGAGCCCCACGCGGAATGGTCTGCATGAACTCGGCGCTCGCATACTGGGATCTGACCGACGAGATTCCGGCTGCTGTCCATCTCGCAGTTCCAGAAGGCGCGCATCGTCCCACGATCGATCACCCACCCACCAAGGTGCACGTCTTCAACGCCGCCACATTCGGACTCGGACGCATCGAAGTTCACGAGGAGCACGACGAGCGGTTTTGGATCACCGATCGTGAGCGCACCGTGATCGACGCGTTCCGACTTCGACACCAGCTCGGAGACGTTGTCGCGCACGCAGCGCTGCGTCGCTACCTCGCGGACCGTCCGAAGCCCGCCCGGCTCGTGGAGATTGCACGGGTACTTCGTGTCGCTACGCCGGTCACCGAAGCACTCAGGGTGTTGCAGGCGTGAACCGCCCGAGCCGCGAGACTGCCGCCGGTCGGGCATACCTGGATTTGCAGGCACGTGCACGACGTGACGGGCGGCCGACTGATGAACTGTTGGTTCTCTATGTTCTTGAGCGGTTCCTCTACCGACTATCGCGGTCGAGTCTTCGTGATCGACTGATTCTCAAGGGTGGAATGCTGCTGGCCGCACTCGATCAGCGTCGCCCTACCGGTGATGTCGATCTGCTCGCCAGGGACGTCGCCAATGACGTCGGCACCGTGTCTGATCTCGTGCGTGAGGTCCTCCGTCTCGACTTCGACGACGGCGTGGTGTTCAACGTCGAAGAGTTACGAGCACAGGTGATCCGCGACACGGACTTTGTACAGCGGTGTGCGCATTGTCGTGCCCGCCACGGTTGCGCGTGCTCGACACCCACTGCGCCTCGACGTGAGCGTCGGCGACCCAGTCACACCGTCACCCGTCGAAATCGAGTTCCCGGCCCTGCTCGGAGAGCCGTTCACGGTCATCGGTTATCCCATCGAGACGGTTCGTCACCCGCAGCGGACTCACCGATCGGGTGCCGTCCAGCTACAACGAAGCGATCGAGGAAGTCATCATCTTCGCCGACCCGATCGTGACCGGCGAGATCACACTCGGTGCATGGAGTCCAGCTGACCGCGCGTGGACGATCGCCTCAGGCCCTTCGTCCAACCCCTGACGCGAGGTCTTCGTCAAGTGCAACGTATCGGTCGGGGAACTCGAGCAAGTTTTGGATGCCGAGCCTTCATGAGTTCATCGTCTGCGAAGCTGGCGTCACGTTTCCGTCGGCTTCTGCAGTGTGAAATCGGTCACATCTGTTTGTCCGTTGCGTACGTCCACGTATCACCGCGTACCTGACGCCGACAGAAGCGAGGTCAGACGTCAAAGTCGGTCGAGCGTGGCCCGCAACACCCAGCCACAAACAATCGTCAGGTACGTGCAGGATCGGATGGTGAGCGTTCGGTTTTCGAGTACATGGAGGGGCCGCTGCCGTCGCCAGATGCCGTCGCCAAGTATGAGGCGATGGGGCAGCAGAGCGAATCATTGCGATGGCCGAACGGCAATCTGACCATCGTCAATCGCTCGAGGCACAAGTGGTCCCAGCCTCAATCAAGGCCGAGAAAGTTGGGCAACGCAACGGCCTCATCGTGTCGGTTACTGGATTGGTGGCATCTGTCGTTCTTGGGGTCACGGGCCACGAGGCGACCGCATCGATCGTTGTTGGCGCAACTGTCGTGAGTCTTGCTGCCGTGTTCGTCGTTGGTCGCTTTGCTCAAGCACGCGAACGTGCCGATTCGCGCACCTAAACCCGGCTGACAGAGCGTCACCACCACCGATCATTGCGCGGTCATAGGCTGGCCGGATGCTCGTCGTGCTCGTCCTGCTTGCCGCTCCGGTGGCCGCCGTGGCCCTCTTTTGGGGCTCATGGGGTTGGGTGGCAGCTGCTGCGGCGATTTCCGTGGTCGAGTACGCCACGCTTCGGCGTTCACAGCGGTTCTCGGCGCGAGTGTGGCGCAGCGTTCCGATTGGGCGCCGGCGCAGCCGCGAACGCGCCACCGAGACCTTGTATATCGTCACCGCCGTGGCCGGTGTCGCGCTCCTTGTCGTGGCCCTGCTGATCGCGGTGTGACGGAACGGCTGCGACGCTGGTTGGAGTGGGTCGCCTCGATCGACGAAACCCTTCGTCGCCCTCGGTCGAGGTTTGGTTCCTGGTGCGGGGGGTATCTCATGTTGGTGAGTGACCCGCAGGACCGCGCCGAGAGTTTCGACGAGGATGCGATCGGCACCGCTGATCGGATCTTGAGCGACGAGGCGGAGATCGACTATCCGCCGGAGAGTGCACACGGTTTGCCGTTTGCCGACTCAGACGTCACCGACGAGTCTTTCGCTGAGCGCGACGAGCAGCAAGTGCCGGAGGTCTGGGAGCGATCGGACAAGCGTGACGAGGCGTCGATCAACGATTCACAGGAATCGAACGAACCGGCGTGAACCCGCTGTTCGAATCACTTCATTTAGGTTCCGATCAGGAGCCTGGAATTCGTCGGCGGGGATCGAAACGCTTCACGTATGTCGACGAACGCTCGAGGCGGGCACCCTCGGGGCGAGACCTGGAACGCATTCGTGCGCTAGCCGTACCGCCGACGTGGAGCGACGTGTGGATCGCCGCCGACGCAGGCAGCCATCTCCAGGCCACGGGTCGCGATGCACGCGGAAGAAAGCAGTACCGCTATCACCCGGCGTTCACCGAAAGTCAGTCTGAGAACAAGTTTGACGATCTCGTTGCGTTCGCGCAGGTGCTTGGATGCTGCGCTCGCGCGTCACCCGCGACCTGGCTCGAGATGACCTCAGTCATGACCGTGTCGTCGCAACGGTCGTGCGGTTGCTCGATCTGACGAGCTTGCGGGTCGGCAACATCGAGTATGCGCGTGCGAATCGATCGTTCGGACTCACCACACTTCGAAGTCGACATGTAACCGTGCGCGGCACGACGATCCGCCTCACGTTTCGCGGGAAATCGGCACACGATTTCGATGTGTTTGTCGACAACGCCCGTCTCGCCAAGATCGTTCGCGCGTGCCAGCATCTGCCTGGACAACAGCTGTTCGAGTACGCAGAAGTCGACGGGATGGTGCGCGCAATCGGCTCATCCGATGTCAACACATATCTCGGCGAGCACGGTGCGCCCGGTATGACTGCCAAGACGTTTCGCACCTGGCACGCCACGGTGCGGGCGGCCGAGGGGCTCGCCGACGTCGCAGCTATCGAAGAGGCTCCGACGAAACGCGTTCTGAACGCCGTCGTCGACCAGGTCGCCGATCACCTCGGGAACACTCGTTCGATCTGCCTCAAAAGCTATGTGCATCCGGCCGTGGTGGACACCTACCTCGACGGCAGCCTGGTGAAGCATTGGCGACGGCCGATCGGTCGCCGGCCGAGCGGTCTGATGGACAGCGAGCGTCGAACCCTGCGGCTACTGCGCTAACGCCCTGCCGAGGGTCGGTTTGTCGACCAGCGAATTGCGTGATCAGTCGAAGTCGGGCGTGGCGGAATCACACGTTGGTGGGAGTCGCCGGCGGCGTCTCCACCAGTCGGTCATGTCCTCGTCCTGGGAACCTCGAGCTGGCCGCCGAGCAAACCCAGCCGTTTGCAGCGTCGCAGGTTGGATCTGTCGTTCGCCGCGTAGACCTCCAGCATGAGGAACCAGGGACGTATCCGACTCAACCTCGCCGCTGGCACCGTCGCATTCGCTCTCCTCGGAGTGGGATGCGCTTCGACGACGACTCGTCAGTCCACTGTGAGCGTCGTGCTCGTCGGTGACTCTCTGGCCGAGCAGGCCGCTCAGTACCTCGAGCCGCTGCTCGGCGCAAAGACGCTCGTGCCCCAGTACTTCGGTGGCACCGCTGCATGTGACTGGCTGGAAAAGGACTTGCAGATCACCTCAGGAAGCGCTGTTGTGATCTCATTGACGGGCAACTCGATGTCACCATGTATGTCTGACTGTTCCGGCGCTTACCTGCAGGGTCAAGCGGCTGTCGAGAAGTAGCGCACGGACATTACTGCACTGATCGCTGAGGCACGTTCCGGCGTCGCCCCGGTGCTGCTCGTCGGTCAACCGGTGCACGCTGACTCCACCCCCGGCAACGACGTCGTCGTATCAATCAACGAAATCTACTCCGAGCTTGCAGGTGGATCCGACGTAGTCTTTGTCGACGCCGACGCAGCCGTCGAGAACCCGGACGGCTCCTTCGCCAGCGTCCTACCCTGCCTGCCAGATGAGGGCGAATGGGATCCGTCAGGCAACAATGTCGTGCGTAAGGATGACGGGCTGCACTTCTGCCCAGGGTCACAGCCACCCGGGCCCTGCGCCGTGTACGCCTCGGGTGCCTTCCGTTTCGCCAACGCGATCGCCGTAGCAGTCAACAGCTTGTGACACTGAGATCGGCCTCAAGTGGAAGGTGCGATACGGGCACCCAGCATTCGACTTCGTGCCGGACACCGAGTAGCTGAAGTCTGTCGGGTCGGATCGGGAATACCCCACGGCGTCGCCATACCCGAACCGGTGGCGGCGTGGCCCACGGCGCGTGCTGAGCGGTCTACAGTTCACGCGCAGTTGGAGAGGGCGGTGACCGCCACACCGTCCTCTCCGGCTACACGCGGGACCAGAGTGAGGCGATGCCTTGACCGACACCGATACACATTGTGGCCATCGCTGTCGTAGCGTTCCGACGGCTCATTTCGAGCAGAGCCGTGCCAACCAGGCGTGCGCCCGATGCGCCGGTCGGATGGCCAAGCGCGATCGCTCCGCCGTTCGGATTGACGTGTTCAGCGTCGTCCGCCAGTCCGAAGCTGCGTAGACACGCCAAAGCCTGACTGGCGAATGCCTCATTCAGTTCGATCACATCGATCGATCCGACGCTCAGACCCTTCGCGTCGAGCAACTTGGCGACGGCGGGCACCGGTCCCATCCCCATCACTCGCGGCGCAACTCCGGCTGAGGCGGCTCCGTTGTAGCGGGCGATCGGGGTCAAGCCGAACCGGTCGATCGCTCGTTGCGAGGCGACCAGCAAAGCCGCCGCTCCATCATTTATTCCGCTCGAGTTTCCGGCAGTGACAGTGCCGTCGCCCCGAAATGCCGGGCGTAGTTTCGCCAGTGATTCGATCGTCGTGTCGGGGCGCGGGTGCTCATCGGTGTCGACGACGGCCGGACTCTTACCACCCTCAATCGTGACTGGGGCGATCTCGTGAGCGAACACGCCGCTGGCTTGCGCGACGGCAGCCCGGAGTTGCGACCGTAGAGCAAACGCGTCCTGGTCTTGGCGGGCAATGCCGTGTTCAGCGGCGACATTCTCGGCGGTGATCCCGAGCGCGTCGGTGTGGCCCATCGCTGCCATCTTCGGATTCACCAGTCGCCAGCCAAGCGTCGTGCTGGCGATCTCAGCCGTTGTGGGGTAGGCGGAGTCGGCCTTGGGGATCACGAACGGTGCCCGCGACATCGATTCGACACCGCCGGCGATTACGAGGTCGGCCTCGCCGAGGCTGATTGCCCGAGCGGCCTGCACGACTGATTCCATCCCTGACCCGCACAACCGATTGACCGTCACGCCGGGCACGGAATCAGGCAGCCCGGCCAACAGCAATGCCATCCGAGCAACGTTGCGGTTGTCCTCGCCCGCCTGGTTGGTCGAGCCGTAGTAGACGTCATCGAGGGAGCCCCAATCGACGTCGGGGTGGCGCGCCATCAGTGCCGCAATCGGCACTGCCGCAAGATCGTCGGTACGCACAGAGGCGAGCGCACCCCCATAACGTCCAAACGGAGTCCTGACATAGTCGACAACGAAGGCGTCACTCATGGTGAGCAACTGTCGCACACGGCGAGCGTGCGAGACGATCCTGTAAGCGCGCGCGATTTCTTCGGCGTCGATGCCACTATCTGCGTTAGATTTGCCGCAATGGCGACAATCCGTCACCGGATTGCTGGGCGGGATCGTGACCTGTTCGTCGCCCGGCAACAGGAACTGGCGTATTTCGACGCGGTCTTGACCGCGCAGTCGCCTCACCGAGTCGTCCACGTCGTCGGGCCTGGAGGGATCGGCAAGAGTGCGTTATTGCGGGAAGTGTCACGACGAGCCGAGGCCAAAGGTTTCGACACGATCTGGCTCGACGGTCGTGACCTCCCCCCGTTTCCAACCGAGGTCGACGCGATTCTTGCCCGGGTAACCGAGGCGTCGCCCGCCCTCGTCGTGTTCGACTCGTATGAACTGATTAGCTCACTCGACAGCCACCTTCGTGACCGAGTGATACCCGATCTTCCCGATACGACTGTCGTGGTTTTCGCTTCGCGGCAGCATCCCTCGCGTGGTTGGTATGAAGGCGGATGGGATGCGGTCGTTCACACGATCGAACTCGGTGCGCTCACACCGGTCGATGCGTTTGCGCTGGTCCGTGGTCATGGAATCACCGACGACGGTGACGTCGCCGAAGTGGTCGGACGCAGCCACGGCTCGCCACTCGCTCTCGTCGTCGGTGCCGAAGCCGGCCCGAGTGCATCGCCGGCGGAACTGGCGGAACGTCTGCTTGGTAATGAGGTCGACGCCAGCCGATACCGGATCCTCAGTGTCGCCGCGATTGCCCGAGTCACAACGCCGGAACTGCTGGAGGATGTGCTCGGTGACGGTGATCCGCAAGACAGCTATAAATGGCTCGGTGATCGCTCGTTTAGCGAGCCGCTCACCGACGGGCTAACGCTGCACGCGTTGGTTGCTGAAGCGGTACGACAACAGTTGCGTGCCCGCGATCCGTTTGGTGAGGCGGCCCTTCGTAGGCGGGTCGCTGATCACCTTCACCGGCGAGCAGTCGCCGGGCAGCACGGGCTGTCAATCGATCTTCAACACCTCGTTGTCGACCCGACGGTGAGATGGGGATTCTCATCCGATATCGGCAACCGCTACCGGATCGATTCCGTTCGAACTGGTGATGCTGACACGATCGGGGCGATTCTGAGCAGCGTCGGTGTCGGGGCGTGGTGGAATGTCAGCCGGGTGTTCTTCGACGAACACCCTGAATGTGCTGGTGTTGCCAGGGATGCCGACGGCCAGATCGGCGGATACTACGTCGCTGTGTCGTCGGGAAATCCACCAACTCTGGCGGAACATGACCCGCTGCTGGGCCCCTGGATCCGGCACGCCAGACAGGAACTGATGACGGCCAGCGCAGTGTTGTGGCGAGAGGCGGTCGACTTGACCGGGGAGATGGGCGAGGTCACGTCACTACTCGGAGCCGGAGGCCTCCTTTCGACCGGCGTCGCCAACCCGCGCTACGGCTATCTCCCGATCTCACCAGTGATTCCCGCAGCCAAGGCGTTCGCCGAATCGCTCGGTGCGACGCACCACCCAGAACTCGACTTCGCCGATCTTGGGATGGAGTTGGAGTGCTACATCGTCGACTTCGGGCCTGGTGGTTTGCTCGGCAATCAGCGAGATTGGATCTACCGCGAGACTGGAGCTACTCCGCCGGCCCACGCCATCGACGTGGAACCCGAGCGACTGTTGAAGCTGCTTCGCGAACCGGCTGACCTGGCTCATGGTCCGCACTGGCTCGGGGCATCGCCGTCTGAGCGTTTGCAGCGACTGCGATCGTTGGTGGGACAGGCGTTGTCGGTATTCGGCGATCACCGCGATGACAAGGTGGCTCGCTCGATCATCGAAGCTGCGTACCTAGGTGAGGCCGCCCCGCACGAGGCGATTGCCCGCGATCTGCACCTCAGCCGCTCGTCGTACTTCCGTCGGCTTCACCAGGCGACCGAGCGGGTCGGCGAAGAGATCACCGCCCTGGTTCAGCGCTCAGCTTGAGTGGTTTGTTACAGATGGTGTCAGACACCATCTGTAACAATTAGCAGCGGGACGGTTGTCGTTGTTGGCTGGGTCGCCGGTCGATTGTTGATTGCCATCGCCTGACACTGGAGTTGTTGCGTTGCTTGTCGAGTTCTTCTGCGTCGCTGGTTGCTTGGTGCTGTGCGGCGATATCGGGCGAGGTCACGGCAGTTACGTTCGAACGTCTCGACTCGCTGGTTCCCGGCATCAGCCAGCAAAGCGGCCTCGCAGGCAACGAACTCGGCGCGTAGTTGATCGTTCAGGTTTCGGGTCGCGGCGGCGATCGCGTCAACATGCCCGGCTGAGATATCACCGGCGGCGAGGGCGTCTTCGAACGAAGGCATCGCACTGCAGATCGTCTCTCGTTCTGATGCGGTCTGCGCATCCTTCGATGATGTTCGCCCACCATGAGTCAACAGCACGGCGGCCGACTCGGAGCGGCCTTCGGCGGCGAGTTGATTCGAACGGCGGCCGACCCCGAACCTCGACGGCGTCACACCAGCCTCGAAGCACACGAAGCTGGGCAACGGCTCCGGCGAGCTCGTCGCGGTCCATCACGTCAGGATCAGCAGCCAACAACGACTCGAATGTCTCGTGGAGCTGGGTGTGCTGCATCGGGAACCTCCTTCGTTTGGCTTGCTCGTGGAACACGCCGTAGCAAGGGTTATTGAAGAATGCAACATACATACGGTATAAATATGCGATCCGTTCGAACCCTTCGGGTCGGGGCGCCGAAGTTACCGAATCGACCGAGCGCCGATCGTGCACTGTGTCCCAAATGAGTACAGGAATGGGACTAATTCGGGACTGCGTAACTGTTGGCGACCTGTTTCGATCGGAATACCGGTTCTGGGGGCGGCGGAGCCTCCAGAACCGGTTACGCGTCGATCGATTGGGGAAATCCATGCAAGCAGGCAAGACCCGCAAAGCGAGCCAACTCGTCGCTGGATTGGCCTTAATAAGCACCGCCCTGATGTGGTCATCCGGCGAGGTGTCCGCGGCCTCATTCACGAACCCGCCGACGCGGCTGTACATGGCACCAATCGGCACCACGCTTCCACCGCTGCTTCCGGTCGTTCCGATCGGAACACTCACGTTCAACGGCTCCTCGGAAGACCTGATCTCCAACGACATTCGCAACATCGAAGTCGAGTCCACCGACGTCGCGTGCGACCACAGCGGTCGACCCGCGGCCAGTCTGGTTCTGACTGGTTGCACGACAGTGCAACTCACCGTCGGAAACGGCTACATCAAGATTCCAAACTCGGCCGACGGCGACGTTCGCGTGGCGAGCACAGGAGGGGCCATCCTTCACACGTTCGGAACGGCCAGGGATGTCGGCGACGAGTTCGGATACGTGCGGATCGTCTACATATCCGGCCTTGTCGCAGAGGTCAACGCCGGCCTCGACACGCTCACGTACCAACCTGAGGATGGCTACTACTACGCCGGCAACGACCCCGAGGAGATCCGGCTTCACCTGACGCCGGGAGATTCGTCGCTGGGGTCGCTGGATCACGAGGTTCAGATTCGTGTGCTCGACGTCAACGACTGGCCCGAACTCACCGTTCCGTCCGCCAGTCCTTATTTGGTCGCCACCGGCGGTTCGCGCTTGCTTCAGGACACCGACCCTGACCCGGCTGTCGACACCAGTTACGTCGTCACCGACATCGACAACGACGAGTCGACCGACACGGCGCCCGATCCGCCGTGCCCTCCTGGTGATCCGGGAGGAACGGGGGGACCCTGCCAGAACGAC
The DNA here is from genome assembly GCA_031416375.1 of Ilumatobacteraceae bacterium. Classification (GTDB taxonomy): domain Bacteria; phylum Actinomycetota; class Acidimicrobiia; order Acidimicrobiales; family Ilumatobacteraceae; genus Ilumatobacter. The sequence goes on along the minus strand of JANOTN010000220.1, from coordinate 1,687 downwards.
CCAAACGACGGCGCCGGTGACGATGCGCTGCTCCTGATGTTCACGACCTGCGGAGGTTTCGAGTTCCTCAGCACGCTTGGGTTCGCGATCAAAGACGACATACAGGAACTGTTGACTGACGCGTTCGCTGCCGACCCTCTCAATCCGACCGCAAACGAGACGTTGCTGATCAACGCCATTGTCACCGGCCTCGAGAGTGCTGCACCAGAGGTCGCCACCTTCCAACTCGCCACGGTTGCTACGAACGGCCCGGTGTCCGCCTTTGCCGGTATCGCCCGGTTGCAAGACATCAATTACACGCTCGACAACGTCACGTTGTGGGCAGTCGACCCGGCGACCAACTTGCCGATCAACAACATGACCTGCGACGTGTTCACAGTCGTGACCGATCTCGGCAACAACGGACTTCCAGTCAAGTACCTCGGCGACCCGCCGATCGGCATCGAGCTTCCGTGGCTTGGAGTCGATTTCGACTGGATCACCATGCAGGTTGGTGACGGCACCACGATCGATGCCAGCTTGCCGTCCGGACCCCTTCAGGTTCCGGAGGGCGATTTGATCAACGTTCCAATTGCGGTAACGACCGATCACCCGACCGAGCCGCTCTCTCATCCCGCATTCGATCTGACGGTTACCGCAACCGGAACGGCGACGACTGCCGTCGATTACACCGCCGTCACGACAACCGTGACGGTCCTCGAGGACGAAACATCGGTGAACATTCCGATCAGCACGATCGAAGACTTGGGAGTCGATCCTGGTGAGACGATCATGCTCACGATTTCTGGGCCGACCACGCCGCCGCCTGGCTACCAGGTTAGCACTGCCTCGCCGTCTGTCACCGTAACGATCATCGACGACGACATTGAGGTGTCGATTGCTCCCACCGCCAGTATCAACGAGGGCTCGTCCGGCGGTCTCGCCGTGACCGTGAACCCTCCCGATCATCCTGCATTCTCGATGGCGGTATCCACGACAAACGGCTCGGCCGTCGCACCGGATGACTACACAGCGCTGGGTTCGCAACCCGTCCCGGTACCGCTCGATGCTCAACCCGCCGACGTGCTCCTAACGACCATCGACGACGCGATCGTGCAGGGCCCGCTGACGTTCTCAGCGACCTTGTCTGGGCCCTCGTTGCAACCCGCTGGCTTTACAGTGCGGATCACCAACGCCAGTTCAACCGTCACGATCGTCGACGACGAAGTGCTGAGCGTGTCGATCGATGACGTCACAATCGCCGAAGGCGACGCAGGCACATCCAACGCGGTTTTCACAGTGACACTCTCTGACGGGGCCTTGGGCGGTGAATCGGTGGATATTGCCACGGCCGATGGCTCCGCCACGACGGCTGACAACGATTACACCGCTGTCACGACCTCGCGGACATTCGCCCTTGGCGAAACGGAAAAGACGGTGTTGGTCCCAGTCGTCGGCGATACCGCAAATGAGACGAACCAAACGTTCGTGATCAACTTGTCCAACGCCAGCGGATTGTCGATCACGGATAGCCAAGGCATCGGCACGATCACCAACGACGACCTGCCGTCGGTGATCTCGATTGCCGATGGGACGATCACGGAGGGTGCGTCGGCGACGACTGCGATCTCGATGACGAACTTCGCCGGGCGCACGTGCACGGTGACGGTGACGTCGTCGAATGGTACGGCGGTCGCTCCGGGCGATT
>JANOTN010000219.1:0-6588 GCA_031416375.1 Ilumatobacteraceae bacterium | reverse complement strand
GCGCTTTCGGCCCTTGCCGCCGATGCAGATCGGTAGCGGACGTTGCATCGGCTTCGGGTTATTCATCGCCTCGGTGAGCGTGTAATACTCACCCGAGAACGTGGTGCGGTCGTTGGTCAGCAGACTTTCCAACACGGTGAGGCCCTCCTCGAAGCGGTCGAACCGTTCTCGCATCGTGCCGAGTTCGATTCCGAATGCGTCACATTCCTCGTCATTCCAACCGGCACCGATCCCGAGTTCGAGTCGGCCGCCCGAGGTTATGTCGAGCGTCGAGGCCATGTTGGCGAGCACGCCTGGGTGTCGATACACCATGCCGGTCACGAGCACGCCACCTCGTAGCCGTTTGGTTTCCTGAAGGAGGGCGGTCAGCGTGATCCAGCCTTCCAAGCAGTCCTCGGTCGAGTCGCCCATCAGTGGGTACAGATGGTCGAACGTCCACCCGGATTCGAACACGGGTAGCTCGTCGGCCCGCCGCCAGACTTCCAGGATCCAGTCCCAGGTTGTTCGTTGCGGTGACGTCGAGAAGGCGAAGCGCATAACGGCGACCTTACGGCACGCGATCTCGTAGCCTTTGGCCGTGGCTGGGCGGTCGAATCAATTCCGAACGGCGACGGTCGTCGGGGGCGGTCCGGCCGGTCTGATCGCGGCCGAAGTGCTGGCCACAGCAGGTTTTGCGGTGACCGTCTACGACCACATGCCATCCGTAGGCCGAAAGTTTTTGTTGGCCGGGCGGGGCGGACTGAACGTCACTCATAGCGAGCCGATTGAACAGTTGCTGGATCGATATGGTTCCGCTCGGCCGCAACTCGAATCGGCGATACGGGAGTTCACGCCGGACGATCTTGGCGACTGGTGCGCTGGGTTGGGTGAGTCGACATTCGTCGGCACCAGCGCAAGAGTGTTCCCGACGTCGTTCCGCGCCACACCGTTGCTACGGGCCTGGCTGGCTCGCCTCTCGGCGCTCGACGTTCGGATCGAGACCCGCCATCGTTGGGTCGGATGGGTCGATGGCGACAGCCAAACTGAACTGCGTTTCAGTCGATCCGATCAATCGACGATCACAACAACCAGTGACGTCGTGATGTTTGCTCTCGGCGGCGCGAGTTGGCCGCGAGTCGGTTCCGACGGCGGTTGGGTCACCGAGTTCCGGAGAGCCGGGATCGCGGTAAACGTACTTCGACCGGCCAACGTCGGTGTGCTGGTTGATTGGTCGCCATTGTTCCTCGATCGGTTCGAGGGTCGACCCCTGAAGAATGTGTCGGTGACCGTGGGTGAGACGACGACCCGCGGTGAACCGGTCGTGACTCGGGCCGGACTTGAGGGCGGCCCGATCTACGCCCACTCGTCAGTGATCCGCCAAGCGCTTGACCGTAACGGTGTGTGCGAACTGTGGATCGACCTGCAGCCCGACCTCCCGATCGACACCCTGATCGAGCGGCTCGGTGCGCGACGCAAGAAGGATTCGGTGTCAACGTGGCTCAAACGAGCGGTCGGGTTGCATCCCGTTGGGGTGGCGCTGTTGCGCGAAGCGACCGGTGGCGGCCTCCCGGAGGCACCGGTCGAATTGGCCCGACTGATCAAGGCCGTCCCGATCAGAATCAAAGCCACGATGCCGATCGATCGCGCGATCTCGTCGGCCGGTGGCATCGCCTTCACGGAAATCGACGATGGATTCATGCTCCGTCAACGCCCCGGCAACTTCGTCGCCGGAGAAATGCTCGACTGGGAAGCCCCAACAGGCGGCTACCTCCTGCAAGCCTGCCTCAGCACCGGAGTCGCCGCCGCACGAGGTGCCCTCGTCGTTACGGTCTGAGCGACAATCGCTCACCGTCTCGCGGAACGACCGCCGACCAGTCGAGCTGTTCGTGAATGTTGTGCGCCAGGGCTTTGGATGCCTGCTCCTCGCCGTGCACCACGAAGATGCCGTGAGGTTCCCGGTCGCTCGTGCGCACCCAGTCGATCAGAGCATCGGCGTCCGCATGCACGCTGAAACCGGTGAGATCGCAGACCTCGGCTCGCACGCGAACGTATCGGCCATGGATCTTGAGTTCCTCAACGCCGTTGAGCAGTTGCCAACCGCGTGTGCCAGTCGCCTGGAAACCAACCAGAACGACGGTGTTGCGAGAGTCGGGAAGGAACTTTGCAAGGTGATGAATGACCCGGCCACCCGTGGCCATGCCGGACCCTGCGATGATGATCGCAGGGTTGGATCCTGCCGAGATTGCCTTCGACCCATCCGTGTCGTACACCTCGGAAAGGTGTGGGACGTCAAATACATCGTCAGGCACGTCGGCGCGAAGATCGTGCGCCCCGCGTTCGATGGCGTCGCGGTATACGCGTAGTGCCGACAACGCCATCGGGCTGTCGACGTAAACCGGCACGTGCGGAAGTCGGCCCGATCGCGCCAGGGCCGCGAGATGGTACAGAATCACCTCTGTGCGGTCGACCGCAAACGCCGGAATGATCACGCGTCCGCCGCGTCTGATCGTGCGCTCGATCACATCGGCGAGCCGCTCGGCGGGATCTTGGTCGTCGTGGATCCGGTTTCCGTAGGTCGATTCGACCACCAGCCAATCGACGTCGCCAATCGGCGCAGGCGGAACCAGCAATGGGTGATTCGAACGCCCGAGATCGCCACTGAACCGGATCGATGTGTCCGGCGATGTCAACCGAGTCAGCATCGTTGCCGATCCAAGAATGTGACCGGCTGGCTGAAATCGAACGCTGGTCCCCTCGGTGATGTCGACATCAACGTCGAACGGGTGAGGCACGCAGAGTTGAAGCGCCGCAAATGCGTCCTCTTCGGTATACAGCGGAAGTGCCGGGTCATGACGCGAATAGCCCGCACGGTTGGCGTACTCGGCTTCCTCCTCGAGCAGGCGGGCGCTGTCTGGCAGCACAACAGCCATCAGCCTGGCTGTGTCCTCGGTGACGTGGACAGGGCCTCTATACCCGTGAGCGACAAGTCGAGGCAGATGCCCGCAATGGTCGAGGTGGGCGTGGCTCAACACGATCGCGTCGAGTCGTGTGAGACCGATCGGCGCGTCTTCCCAGTTGCGTTGTCGCAGTTCCCGCCCACCCTGGAACAAGCCGCAATCGAAGAGCACCGAGTCGCCGCCGTGCTCCAGCAGGAACTTGCTACCTGTGACCGTACGAACCGCTCCGAGCATCGAGAGCGTCGGGCCGGGACTTTTCCGAACGTCACTGGTCATACCCCCATCGTCGACCCTGACCCAGACATCGACCAGGGTCTAACGGTTGGGCCATTGGACCCTTTTTTGAAGTCGCAGGATGGGCGACTCCAGCGAGCAACGCGCGCTTCTTACACGCCATTCACCAGGCGGCACCGTGTGCGGTGGTATGCGACGTTTGATCGAACCGAAATCGCCTGATCTCACCCAACTTTCGCGGGCGGTTCTGCTTCGTCCATCGCATGTGGGAACATCAACTGTGCTGTCACTCCTCGAGTGATCTCGGCGATCTCGCCCGTGTACGCCACGAGCATGTCATCGGTTGTCAACATGCCGACGATGTGGTGACCGTTGAGCACCGGAAGGCGGCGAATAGCATGGTGCCCGAAGGCCCGAACTGCGTCACGAATATCCGAACTGGCGTCAATCGCAATGACGTTCATGCTCATCACCGAGTCGACCCGCGCATCGTCTCGGACGCGCTTCGCGAGGGCACGCGTGACGAGATCCCGATCAGTCACAATTCCGACGATCCCGCCGTTGTCGGCAACCATGACTGCGCCGACTCCCTGGCGCCGCATGATGTCGGCGGTCTCGCGAATCGTGCACTCTGGCGGCACGGTCACTGGTGGTCGAAGTATGAGATCTTGAATCTTCATTGCGGTGCCCCTTCGTGTTCGAGGTGCTGAACGAAGCAATCCGTACCGGGAAAGAACAACGTCGTATGGCCGCTGTCGTCCCACCGGACCAAGAACGGCTGGGAGTCGTCGGGCCCTCGGCTTTCGAGCACCTGGCCTCTGCGGTCGGGCTGACCGATCCGATGACCCCGAATGATCAATTCGTCACCGATGTGTGCCTGCATCTGAGTACCTCCACGCTCGCGGTTTGATGTCTCAACTATGTCAGGATTAGACGGTGGGCACCAGATGCCTTCGGCGCAACGACCCGGGTCGAAAGTCCCGACTACCGTCGGCACCGTAGGTGCTTGTCAAAAGCATCCATCCCCAGCACCGCCGGGATGCCGAGCAAGGCGACGACGCTGCCGGCGAGGGGCGGCCAGGCCTGCCCGAGCACGTCCGCCACGGGTTCGATCATCAAGAAACCGACCAGCGCCAGGAGTTCGACTGCCACGGCCGCTACGAGGATTCGATTCGTGAAGAATCCAAGCCGCCAGGCGGGGGTCACCGTGCTGCGGCACGCGAATGCGTTCGCCATCTGACACAGCACGACGGCCATGAAGGCCGCCCCGGATGCTGCGGCAAGCGCGTGACCGCCGGGAAACGCGTCGCCGGGCCGCCATCCGGTGGCGGCCAGGGACGCGAAGAACGCTGACATCTCGACGACGGCCTCGGTTGGACCGAGCCAACCGAACGCACGCCGAAGGACGAGTCGGTCGAACAGACGCGAACCGGTGATCGGCGGGGCGGAACCGTGCGGCTTTTCGGTACCGAGTGCCAGCGCGGGAAGTAGATCGGTCCCGATGTCGAGGCACAGAATCTGAAGCACGCCGAGCGCAAGCGGAATCTGGCCACCCGACACAGCCCAGACAACGAAAGGGGTGAGTTCGGCCACATTGTCGGTGAGGTGGTACGTGAGAAATCGACGAACATTGGCGTACGTTGATCGCCCCTCTTCGATCGCCGCCACGATCGTGGCGAAATCGTCATCGAGCAGCACGAGATCGGCGGCGGCACGAGCGACATCGGTCCCCGACCCTCCCATTGCGACACCAACATCGGCGGCCTGCAATGCAGGCCCATCGTTCACGCCATCACCGGTCATGGCGACGACATGACCGTGCGCTTGCAGGCTGATCGCGATCCGCAGCTTCTGCTCCGGGTCGAGTCGGCTGACAACCGTCCCGTCGACCGTGACGAGCCGGGCGAGGTCGTCGTCGTCGTCCGGAAGATCGACGCCGCGCAGCACGTGGATGCTGTCGGTCGACAACCCGATCTGATGCGCGATTGCGGCCGCGGTCGACGGGTGGTCGCCCGTCAGCATGACAACGCCAACTCCGAGCTGTCGACAGCGACTGATCGCGGCGGTCACGTTCTTGCGAGGTGGATCATGAAGTCCGAGCAGCCCGATTACTTCGAGTGTGTGTTCGAGCGCAGCAACGTCGAGCGTCGGCTCGTCGTCAGTCAACTGGCGCGTTCCGACAGCGAGTACACGTAGGCCGCTGGTCGCCATTTGTTCGGCGGCGAGGTCTGTCGCCTCGCTGATGCGTGAAATCGGCGCGATTGCCTCCGGAGCTCCCTTGACGATCAACACATTGTGTCCATGTCGCGACACGATCACTGACATTCGACGTCGCTCGGAGTCAAACGGGGCGTGGCCAATTATCGTCTCGTCGTCTGCCCCACCGCAACGGTGTGCCAGGGCATCGATCGCCGCCTCCATCGGGTCGCCGAACGCGGTCCACACCCCGTCACGGAACGTGATCCGCCCTTCGGAACACGTGCGGGCGTCGCGGGCGAGATCGACGATTGCTTCCCTCGCTCCGGAGGTATACGACACGGCGGCCTCTGGCGTGTAACCCTCTCCCGCTATTCGCGCTGACCCGGTCGGGGTCCAGGCTTCGACGACCGCCATACGATTCTGCGTCAGCGTCCCCGTCTTGTCCGTGCAGATCATCGTCGTGGCACCGAGTGTTTCGACCGCATCGAGTCGCCGCACGAGGGCGTGACGCTTGGCCATTCGCTGGGCACCGACCGCAAGCGCCAACGTGATCGTCGGAAGTAGCCCTTCCGGGACGAGCGCCACCGTGACGCCGATTGCGAAGAGAAATCCGTTCGAGTATCCGTGCCCCAGGGCGACTGCAGTTGCGAAGAACACAGCGCCGATCCCGATCGCCATCACAGCGATTCGCCGTACGGTATGGTCCAACTCGTTGGATAGCGGTGTGCGCGGCCGCTTGCTGTCGGCGGTCAGTTCGGCAATCTTGGCAAGTCGCGTGCGTGTTTCGGTTGCCTCGGTGACACCCCACCCGCCACCGCTGACGATATGACATCCCGCGCCCACCGCTGCGCCGACGTCGACGGCTTCCGGCATGCTCTCGCCAGTGAGCGTCGATGAATCGACGTGCAGGGCTGAAACCTCAAGAAGCTGGATATCAGCAACGACGCGATCGCCCGCCGTCAATCGAACCACGTCTCCGACGACAACGTGACTTGCATCGACCTCCTGCAGGTTTCCGTCGCGGCTCACCGTTGCCCGTCTCGGCATGAGCTCGCGGAGTCGCTCGGCAGCATGCTCGGCGCGGGCCTGTTGTGCCCAGGCGAACACGCCGTTGACGACAACGACGATGAAGATCGCGATCCCGAGCTGTGGCATTCCGGCCACAATCGCCAGGGCACCTGCGACCCACAACATCAACGCGAAGAAGTGTGTGAACTGC
>JANOTN010000218.1:0-11545 GCA_031416375.1 Ilumatobacteraceae bacterium | reverse complement strand
TCGACGGGAACCCGCAGATCGAGCAGCGAGATCGGCTCGAGCAACACCGCCGCGCCGTTCTCGATCGCGTCAGCGAATCCGATCGCGGCGGCTGTCTTGAACGCCATGTCCGACGAGTCGACGGCGTGGGTCTTGCCGTCGACGCATTCGACCTTCACATCGGTGATCGGGATTCCCGACCCACCTCCGGTCGACATCGCTTCTTCGACGCCATGGCGAGAGGCGGCGACGTACTGCTTGGGAATCGCGCCGCCGACGATCGCGTCGACGAACTCGAAACCTCCGCCGCGACCCAGAGGCGAGACCCGGAGGTTCACGACTGCGTACTGGCCGTGACCACCTGACTGCTTCTTCAATCGGCCTTCGACCTCGACGGACCGAGACAACGTGCGACGGTAGGGGATGCGAACCTCCTCGGTCGTGACCCGCACTCCGAACTTGCGCTCCAACCGCGCGAGCGCCACGGCGAGGTGGGCGTCACCAACTCCATTGAGCACGGTGCGGCGCGACAATGGGTCATACCCGGTGGTCAGCGACGGATCTTCCTGCACGAGCCGGTGGAGTGCTTCCGACAACTTGTCGTCGTCGCTCTGCGCCACGGGCACGAGAGCGATCGCCATGTGGGCACTGGGCAGTGGTGTCGGCGGCACGAGCACCGGCTGGTTGGCTGGCGCGAGCGTGCTTCCCGTCGTGGCCTCGGTGAGTTTGGTGACGGCGCCAATGTCGCCGGCAACAAGTCGGCTGGCCTGGATCTGCTCCGATCCGCGCAAATGGAACAGTGCGTGTAGGCGTTCGTCGGTTCCGGATCTGACGTCGCGTAGCGTCGTCTCGGGACGGAGGGTGCCCGATACCACTTTGAACACCGAGATCCGGCCCACATACTGGTCGGACACGGTCTTGAACACGAACAGCAACGGATCGCCGACCGGGTCGGGGGTGATGCCGATCACACGGTCACCGGCCGTGACGGTGACGCTGCGGTCGGCTGGCGACGGGCCGAGTTCGCACACGTAGTCAGCCAGACGGTCGACGCCGACCCCAGTCGCACCCGAGCCGACGAGGACAGGGAACACGGTGCGAGCGAGCACTTCGGCGGCCAGCGTCCGCTCCAGCTCTGCGGGAGTCGGCACCTCACCTTCCAAATAACGCTCAAGCTGAGCGTCGTCGCCCGACACGATCTCCTCGACGACCCGACGATGGACGTCCTGCTCGTGATCGACGATGTCGGCGGGGAGCGGCTCGATGTGGTGGCGACCGTCGGCGTCGTACTCGTGGGCCTGCTCGGTCAGCACGTCGGCGACACCGTGGAACGCCGACTCCTCACCGATCGGCAGCTCGATCGGCGTAAACCCCGGACCGAACGACATGTTCAGGTCGGCGACGACACGTTCGAAGTCGGCGCGCGGCTTGTCCTCCCGAGTGACGAATACGATGCAAGGCAACTGCCGACCGGCGCACTTGCGCCAGGCTGCCTCGGTGCCGGCCTCGATGCCGTCGGCAGCGCTCACGACCAGCACGGCGAGTTCGGCCACCGCCAGCGCGGCGTCAACCTGCGACTCGAAGTCGGGGTGCCCCGGGGTGTCGAGGAGGTTGATCCGGTACTGCTTGCCGTCGCTGGCGTTCCAGTCGAATGACGCGACGCCGAGCGTGACCGTGCTTCTGCGCTGGATCTCCTCCGGGTCGCGGTCGAGCGTGCTGGTGCCGTTGTCGACCGAGCCCGGCCGATTCGTGACGCCGGCGCGATGGAGCATCGCTTCGACGAGAGTTGTCTTGCCGACCCCTCCATGACCGATCAACGCGACGTTGCGGATCTGTCGAGTGGCGTGATCGTTCATGCTGCCCTCCATGACGACGGGTCCGGGTTCCCGGACGTGTGCACTCGGATTCCGCCCTTACTGTGGCACATCCGTCGATCGTGCCGTGACGGGTCGCTGCGCCATGCCGAAGCGTTGACCATTAGATGAGGTGAGGATGTCGATCACTGAACGAGATTGACCGGACTCCAGCACTTGCCCGGCTCCGTGAGATGTTTGTTCCAAAGGTTGCTCGGCTGCCTCGGCATCGCCGGCCTCGCTCAGGTCGGTCAGCACGTAACGAGAACGTTGTGCACGGCGCGTCAGTTTGGCGTCGTCGCGATGCGGGAACCGCGTGTAGCTCGCGGTTGCGGCGTCGCCGAGGTGCTCGAGAATCGCGGTCAGCAGGATCAACGTTTCGCTGTCGGTCATCGAGACCAGCAACCGGTTGAACTCGTGAAACTGCGTCGTCCATGCGGGAGTATCAAACACTGCTTGACTCTCGTCGAGCTGTAGATGATCGGCAGGAACAGGAGGTCGTTCGGTCCACGTTCCTGCCAGTGTTCGACCAGCACCCAATCTGCGTCGTCGAAGCCCATCGCGATGCCTCGTCCCGCACCCGGTGGAGTGAAGGATGTCGATGGTTCACCCATGGCGAGGTGGTGTCGCCCAGGTCGAACGATTCGAAGGCCGCTTCGTCGTCAGCGGTGGCGTCGCGGAGTATCACCGAGTGGCGCGGGAGATCTCGATGGTCGGACGTTTGGCTGACCACTTGTTCGATGCGGTGGCAGGGACTTCAGCGATCTTGCGACCGTTAGCGAGACTCCGTTGTGGGGCATCTGAGTGTCGCTCGCCAGGGTGGGTAAGTTCGGCCAGTTCGGACCATGCAGCCATATCGTGAAGCAGATGTGGTTTAACACATGAACACAATCGGTCAACGGGTGCAGGCCGTCGTTTGACACCGAATGTATTCGTCCAACTCGGCGTTGGTGCCGCTCAACGCGCGATCGTGAGACCGTCGATCCCATGTACTGAGCCGCGCGAGTCGGTGACCGCACCGAGAGTGGGATCGGGGCCCTCATCAAGAACGCATTTTCGGCTCGAGTTTCGTTGTATCTGGTCGCCCGTTTCGCACTCTGTGATGTGACGCTCGGTTGCCCTCAGATCCGTTTCAGCGATCTCCGACCGGGCGCTTTAGACAAGGAGGCGAACGATGTCTGGACCCGTTCGACGCAATGTGGCTCACCTGACCGACACCGAGCGGGAGGAGTTCGCCCAGGCACTACGCGATGTCGACATGCAGACGTATGCCGATGGCGTCTCGTTCTGGGATAAGCAGGATCAGATCCACGAAGGAACCCACAACCACGGGGGTAACTCGTTCGTGCCCTGGCACCGCGAGCTCGTCAACCGATTCGAGAAGTTGATCCAGCAAGTCAACCCCGACATGGCGATGCATTATTGGGATTGGACCCAAGACCCGCGCGCCGCCGACGACGGCCAGGGTGGCACGGTCAACTTGTGTACCGACGCCACGCTGGGCACGGCCAACGGCACCGTGGTCGGCACGCTCGGCTCGTTGCACAACAGTGGCAACGCCACTGGGGCGCGGCCCTCGTTTGGCGGGCCATTCACGTCGCCACCCGTGATCATCACGAGAGACTGCGCACCGGGTGCGCCAGGAATCGCATCAGACGCGACAGTACTCTCCGCGTCGAACGGCATCGCGCAGGCGCAGCAATGGACGGCGTTCAGTCAAGAGGTTGAGAGCTGGCACGGAGGCGCGCACGGTTTCTTCGGCTCGGGAAACATCTTTGATCCGCATACGGCCTTTGAGGACCCGTTCGTGTTCTTGCTGCACTCCAACGTTGACCGTCTCTTCGCTATGTGGCAGACCGTGGCGGGTGAGGACTGGAGATTGGATCCCGACCAGGTGTATGGCGATCAAATGAACACGAATGACTCGGAAGGAATCCTTCACGGCTTGCAGCCGTGGGATGGCACCGTCGAGTTCGGCGCGCCGATCGCGCCGTGGACTGGCGGTTCGAGTGACATCGTCGTCAAGAACTGCCGTCACGCGTCGGTTGTCCGGCCACCCTGCTACGACACGTTGCCGTTGACAGTCACCCAGATCGCGCCAAATCCTGGAGACCCGATCCGCTTTATCGACGTCCCGACCGGTGAAGGCACGGCACGGGCGCTACGGCTCCGAGTGCGCGGCTGCCACGCGGTCACCGCGACTGCGGTGTTGGCCGGCGATCCGGCCTTCTCGCTGTTGTCGGCATCTGTATCGTCGCCGGAACCTGACGGTTTCGAGACCCACGATCTGCTGGTTTGGGTGTTGTTCTCAGCGGGTGGAGTCGGGTCGAATCCGTCGGCCACTCTGACCGTGACTGAGCCCGACACCGGCTCGACATTCGTTATCCCGATCGAGTCAACCGTGATCACCAAGCCGACTGTCGGAGCGTCGCTCGTTCTCGATCGGTCCGGGAGCATGGACGCCATGTCGGGCGTTGGAACTTTGAAGCGGATTGACGTGCTTCGCAACGCGGCACCGCTGTTCGTTCAACTGCTCGACCCAGCCGATGGTGTGGGGGTCGTTCAATTCGATTCGGACGCGCAGGAGGTCGAGCCGGTGCAAGTCGCTGGACCTGAGATCGGGGGTGCTGGCCGTTCGGATGCGATTACTGCGATCGGTAACCACGTCACCAATCCACTCGGTATGACTGCCATCGGGGATGGCATCGAAGCCGCATCCATTCAACTCGCGGCGGCGTCAGGGTTCACGAATTCAGCGATTGTCGTGTTCACCGACGGCCATGAAACCGAACCCCAGTACGTCGATGATGTCACCGACCTCGTCACGTCCCGCGTGTTCGCCGTTGGTCTCGGCACGGCCGAACAGCTCAACCCGGTCGCACTCGACAATCTCGTCAACGACACCGGCGGTTACCTGCTGCTCACAGGCAACGCCGGCTCGGACGACCTGTTGTTGTTGCAGAAGTATTTCGCGCAAATCATTGCCGGCGTCGGCAACAATCAGATCGTGGTCGACCCCGACGGCTTCGTTCCCGTCGGTGGAACTGCTGATGTGCCGTTCGACCTCACCGAAGGCGACACGCGCTGCGACGTGATCGTGCTCAGTCAGGCGGCAGATGTGCTCGACGTCGTGCTGATAGCGCCAGACGGCACACAGATTGACGAGTCCAACGGCGTGATCCTGACCCGCACGGCCAACGACCAGGTTCTTCGGCTGGCGCTACCGTCGCCGTTCACCAAGTTCACCGGTGGCCAATGGCTGGTCCGCCTCGGTATCGACAAGCGTCGACTGACCAAATACCTGAAGGAGCTCAAGAAGCGCGAGGACAGCGCCACGTTGCAGCAGGTTCGTCAACACGGAGTTGCTTTCACCGTCACCGTGCAAGCGCGCAGCAATGTCCGCCTCGACGTCCGCACTTCCCAGACATCGCGTCGGCCCGGTGGCACAGCGGCGATCACCGCGACGCTGACGGACTTCGGGATTCCGCTCGCCTCATCGGCAAGCGTTGTCGCCCACATCCACGCGCCGGATGGAACAACCTCTGCGTTCGCACTCAGCGAGACGGAACCGGGCCGGTACACATCTTCATTCGTCACCAATGTGGCTGGTGTCCACCGAGCGCTGGTCGCCGCACACGGATCAACCTTGCGCGGTGAACGCTTCACCAGAGAGGAGCTACGCACATTCGGTGTGTGGAACGGCGGCGATGACCGGCCTCCGACTGCCCACGACCCAGGCAAGGGTACCGACCTCTGCGGGCTACTCAAGTGTCTCGTCTCCGGGCGAACGCTTGAGGAGGCCGCCAAGCGTGCAGGTATCGACCTCGAGAGTGTGCGGCGCTGCGTGAACGAGGTCTGCTGAGCCCGACCGAGCAGTCGCCGGGACCGAGCACGTCGCCCAGCGCGGCTGGTCCGCGGACACCGGCGGGGCCGCAAGACCGTCTCCGAACATGTGCAGCGCGAGGACCTGCTCCCTGCGCACGTGATCCGCCAGACGCGACGGCAAGAGGCCGTCTTCAGTTTGTGGCGGCGGGGGCGATGGTCGAGCCATGGGGTGATCTCGGCTCGAAGGCGGGCGTCGTTGGTGACGATGTAGTCGACGTCGTGGTGGAGCGCGGCGGCAAGGACGTGGCGATCTTTGGTGTTGATGATCGAGGTGTCGGCGAATCGGCGGGTGACTGGCTGGTCGTGGCCGTCGGTGGCTGCTCGCACGGCGTCGAAGCGGCGCTCGATCCTGGCTGGTTCGAGGTCGGGTCGGTCGGCGATGATGTTGCGTGTTGCTTCGTCGAGGATCTCGGCGCTCACGACCGGGCGGGCGAGGAGTTGGTGGGAGCTGGCGGTGAGGATGAAGTCGCAGATACTGATCGGGTACAGCACGTTCGCGTCGAGCAGGACGAGCGATCCTGCGACCGGGCGGTTGCGGTTCATTGGCTGGCTCGGACGAGTGTGGGGGATCAGTTGTCGAAGAAGCCGAATGCTTCGGCGTCGGCTGCGAGTTCGTCGAGTGCTTGGCGGCGTCGTAGGAGGTCGGCACGCAGATAGGCGAGCGCGTCGCGTCGTGAGATGCGGCGGTGCCCGTGAGTGCCGTTGGTGCGTCGGAACGCGACCGCTCCGGTGTCGAGCAGGCGGATCAGCGTCGGTCGTGAGACACCGATCAGTCGAGCTGCTTCCTGCGTGGTGAGTTCGTCGGTGTCGCGAGCGCGCATCTCGGCGATGGCTGCCTGGAAGGCTTCGGCGACGTCTTCGCCGAGCGCGATCTCGTGGCCATCGGCGTCGACGAGACGCGTGTCGGCGTCGAGCATGGTGAGCAGCTCGTCGAGTTGGTGGGTGATTGCCATGACCGGCATCGTGACTTCAATTCGACCAAATCGCAAGGCCAGTATGGTTGGGGCGTTTCGGTCGGGTTGTTGGGATCGATCGGGACCCCCGACCGTTGTCGTGAATACGGGTCGTCGGGGTTTGACCAGGCACTGCCTACGGCAAGTTGCTGAGACGCTTCGGCCGCGTTCAAGTTTCAATGATCGCCGAACATGGACGACGTGGTTCTTCAGATCGATGTCGGCCCATGTCAGGGCGGTGACTGAGCGCCCCGGTTGTGCGGTGGTCTGCTCGCCGCCCTCACGCTTCGTCGTTGGTTTCGATTGTGGCGTTGAGGTGGTTGGCGACGAGGTCGATCATGCTTCGTCCGCGTCCTTCGAGGAGGTTGAGGACGCGGTGCCGGCGAGCGGGTAGTGGCCAGGTAGTGCTGGGGTGCGGTCTCCGTACAGCATGCAGATTTGGCGTGGTTCGGCGAGGTCGAGGAGTTCGGCTTGTCGGGAATGCCAGACGATGCCGGCGGTGTCGGTTCGGGTGGCGTGGAGGTGAGCTGGGCTGCGGTGGACACGCGAGCAGGCTCGGTGTCGAGCAAATCTGTTGGGCGGGCACCTGACAGCCATGAGGTGGTGGACGTGAACCACGTCCATGTTTCCCATCCTCCGAGGTGTGCTGGTTCGAGCGCTTGCAGGATATCGACGAGTTGTGGACGTGGTTCGAAGTCGGGGTCGAGTTGGAATGCCGGGATGATCGTGTTGTTGTTGTGGCGCACGGTGAACCCCCGGCATTCGAGCAGAACACGTCAATCGGACCAAACCGTCGTTCTGTCGCCGAGACGAGCCCTTTGATCGATTCGGGGTCGCCGACATCGCATAAGACCCCGAGCCCGCCGATCCGTTCGGCGACGGCGACTGCACCGTCACCATCGAGATCGGCGATCACCACACCTGCTGCGCCTCGCTCGGCGAATCGTGTCGCCAGGGCGCACCCGATGCCATTGGCGGCGCCCGTGACGACAACAACTTTGCCTTCATATATCGAGTCCCCTCCGAGTACCTGCGACGGCTTTCGACTGACGTCCATGGATGGACCTTACGAGGGTTCTTTCGGGAGACCGAGAACCCGCTCACCCACGACGTTGCGTTGGATCCGGTTCGACGACACGAGAGTCAGCCGCCGCAACCTGCGGCGGTAGAGTCGCGACTCTTGGGTCCCCAACCTTCTCCACTTCGTGAGCTGGGCGTCAATCGCATCCTTCGTAGGGAAGCGGCTGCGCTTGCGTTGTACAGGCTGGCGGAGTTCGGGCCTTGGGTGGCAATGCTGGTGTACGCCTACTCGCGGGGAGGTGCGACGGAGACCGGTGTCGTTTCGCTGGCGCTGCTGATACCGACTGCGCTGTTTGCGCCGTTTGCGGGCCCGCTGATTGATCGGGTTGGCGCAACTCGAATTCTTCTTGGCGCCTACGCCGCTCAGGCAGTCGCCATGGGGGCTACCGCTGCCTCACTCCTGTTCGGGGCACCATCGCTTGTCACCTACGCCCTCGGCGCTCTGACGGCGATGCTGCTGGTCGTCACGCACCCTGCCCATGCAGTGGTGTCGCCGGGCATCGCCCGCACTGCCGAGCAGTTGGTTGCGTTGAACGCGATCACCGGATGGATCCTGAGCATCGGTCTCGTGCTCGCGCCGGCGTGCGCGGGACTGATTCTCGCAGTCTCGACCCCGGGTGCGGTGTACGCCGCCGGCTCGGCCTGTCTTGTCCTGGCGACATTGATCGTGGCACCGCTTGGCGATCTCGTCCCGCCGCTCGCCCGGGACACCGACGCACCCGGAGGCGGCGCGCTTCGTCAACTCGACGAAGGAGCTCGCGCGCTCGCCCGGTCGAGCGCCCCGAGGGAGGTGGTGATCGTCCTCGGCGTCACGTTTCTGATGGTCGGCGCGTTCGACGTACTCGTGGTCGTGCTCGCTGTCGGATCGCTCGGGATCGGCGGCTCCGGTGCCGGATATCTGACGGCGGCTCACGGTGCGGGTGCTGTGCTCGGCGCCGTCACGTCGCTGGCACTCGTCGGAAGGGCTCGTCTCGTCCGCGTCATGCTCGGCGCGGCGCTGCTTTCGGCCGGCGCGTTCGTGGTGCTCGGCCTCGAGGTCTCAGTGGTCGTTGCGTTCATCGTCGCAGCGGTGACGGGGGTCTCGCGCAGCCTGCTCGAAGTGTCGGGGCAGACGCTGCTCCAGCGCGTCACGTCGACCGAGCTGCTCGCCCGAGTCTTCGCGTTCAAGGAGGCCCTGGCGATGGCGGCGTGGGGTCTTGGCTCGGTCTCCGTCCCGATCGTGATCGCGCTTGCGGACATCCGGGGTGCTCTCTTCTTCACGGGAGCGATCGTGCCGACGCTCGTTCTGCTTCGCTTGCGGCCACTTCTCGCCGTGGACGCGGCGGCCACCATTCCTACAGTCACGATCGCGCTGCTCCGCTCGCTTGACATCTTCCGTGCCCTGCCCGTACCGGCGCTCGAGGGCGTCGCGCAGAACGCGTCGGACGTCTCCGTGCCGGCCGGGGAGACGATCGTGCGCCAGGGAGAGCCGGGTGACCGCTACTACGCGATCGCAGACGGAACGGTCGAGGTGCTGAGAGACGATGTGCTCGTGAACACGCTCGGCCGCGGGGAGGGTTTCGGCGAGATCGCCTTGGTCCACGAGGTACCGCGGACGGCGACCGTCAGGACAGTCACCGAGACGAGGCTCTTTGCAATCGAACGTGAGCCGTTCCTCGTAGCTCTCACCGGGCACGCCCCGACCCGCGAGAGAGTCGAGCAAATCGCCGCCGAGCGTCGTCGGGCTGATTCGGACTAGCGTGCGCGAGAACCTTACATCCGCCTTGACCCGTGGCTTGCCCACCGTTTTTCTCTGACGTTTGAGATCGGAATGTTTGGGTATGTATACGGACATCTGGTCGCAATCCGAAAATTTCGGTGAGGGCTCGATGGTGTCGATCGTCAGGATTGGCGATGCCAACGACATCGAAGACCCGCCAAGGAGCCAACGACCGTGTTGCATGATTCACAAGACTTCTCGCTTTACACAATAGTGCGCGATGGGCGACGGGTGCCGGTGGTCCGTCGCCGCCGAATCGGTGCATTGCTCGTGGCAGCCACGGTGTGGGTTCTGTTCGGAACTGGAACCAGCGCGTCTGCGGCGATTGTGCCCACTGTTCAGTTAGCGACGTCAGCCAACTATGCAGTTCTGGCGGGGGCTACCGTCACCAACACCGGCAATAGCGTCCTCGACAACAGTTTGGGTTTGTGGCCCGGCTCATCGATCACCGGATTTCCACCTGGGCTCGTGCTCGCGCCTGGAACGACGGACACAACCAACGCCGCCGCTCAGCAGGCTCAATCTGACCTCACCGCCGCCTATTTGGATGCCGCCGCTCGCCCCGTCGACGCGACCATTAGCTCCCAACTCGCCAACCTTCAGCTGATCCCGGGCGTGTACTCGGGACCCAGCAAGTCTCCCTTGTTACTGAGCGGACCGCTGGTCCTCGACGGGCAAGGCGACCGCAACGCCGTTTTCATTTTCCAAACGGATTCGACACTTATCACCGAGTCGGCAAGCACGATTACGCTCATCAACGGTGCCCAGGAATGCAACGTCTTTTGGCAGGTAGGCAGCTCCGCCACATTGGGGACCGGTTCTGTCTTTACCGGAAACATCCTGGCCCTCACCTCGATTGCGGTCACCACCGGCGTCACGATCCACGGTCGTGCCCTAGCTCGAAATGGTGAGGTGACGCTCGACAACGACATCTTCACCAAGCCAACCTGCGAGCAGGCTGCCTCGCCCACCACTACATCGAGCAGCCCGTCGGCGACGGTGTCCGTGACGGACACGCTTCCCGCCACAGGGAGATCGATCCGAGCAAGTTCGACGTTCGCTCTCGTCGCAGTCGTTGTGGGCACTGCCGCCCTGATCGTCGCCCGACGAAAGACGACACCGTAAGCGATTGGTCCGAGGGGAGGTGTGGCCGTGAGGCGCTTGCGTCGATTGATGTTCGTTGTGGTGACCGTCGCTGCAGGTTGCGGTGATGGAGACGGTTCCTCGGTTTCGCCTCCCGTGCCAACTGAAGTGATCGAGGGCGAGAGTGGGCTCACCGCCCCTGATCCAGACTCTCTGCCAGAAGCTGTTGCTCCACAGGGTTTGGACGAGGTCACCCTGCCCGATCGGGCAGAGGACATAACGGCCCTGTTTGACCGGTTGCCATCCGATCTCGTCGGCGGCGCGCGGACCGACGAATCCTCTGGGAACGACCCGCAGGGGATCACAGCGTCCTTCGGAAGTACGAAGCCCGTTGGGTGCGGAACGGTTGGTTTACAGGCCATGAACGTCTCGACCGGCGACTTTTTCCCCCAGGATTGGACTGCCGAGACCGTCGTGGCTGCGTTCACCACCGGCGCAGATTGGACCGTGGAGGATTTTGGACGCGATGGTGATCTGTTCTGGGTGAAAATTGCCACGACGTGCAGCTCCGAAAGTTCATCTAGTGTCGATTCCGTCTCGACAATGAGCTGGGGCGCGAGGGGCAGCCCGTGGGTTTTCTCAGCATCAGCAGGTGATCCCGAAAGTCGAGATCAGCTGACTTCGGCGTTCGTGACAGCCTCAAGGTGAGATGTCGTCACCCTTCTCGACGCTGACGGTGGTGCACTTGTCGACCTCTTGCGGATAGATGTTGACTCCGCCACCGAGTCCGGGTTCGATCTATGCTCACTGGGCTTTCAATGTGGGGGAGGGGTGCCGAGATAAGTGAGGTTGTCGATGACGCTGTTTCTTGACGCGCGGCGGCCATCGTCGGTCGGCGGCCGTGAGATTCTCCCCATAGGCGGGCATCGATTCCCCGCTGGCCCCCACGAGAG
>JANOTN010000217.1:0-3361 GCA_031416375.1 Ilumatobacteraceae bacterium | reverse complement strand
TCGTGGAACTACAGCCCCTCTTGGGAGACTCAGAGCGTCGGCCGTGCAGTCGAAGGTTGTGCGGTTGCCGTCGATTCCGAGGGCAACACGACGGGAACCTGCCCGCCTGTTGAGGAGCCGACGCCGCCGGTTGGGATCTTGACGGCGGCTGAGGTCGAGGCCAGAGCGACCGAACTGCTGGTCGCCGCCGGCGAAGACCCATCGACGTATACGTTCGAAACCTACGCTGATCAGTGGTACGCCAGCACAGCCGCTGTCCAGCAGATCAACGGAGCGCCCGTTGGCAAACGGTGGGACATGGGATTCGGTGAGAACGGTGTGCTCCAGTACGCCGGAGGAACGCTGGCCAATCCCGTCGCAGTCGGGCCATATCCCTTGATCGATCTTGATACTGCGATTGCACGGTTGAAGGATTACAACTCGTTCTACGGCGGCGGTGGCGTGATGCGAGGCGGTGGTATGGCCACTCCGGCGATCGCTGATGCACCGGTTGGCGTCGACGTTGTCGAGGCCGACCCTGCGATTGGTGCGATGCCGATCGATGGCACCGTCCCTGAACCAGAGCCGATCATTGTCACTCTGGTCGATGTCCAAACCGATGTGTGGTGGGTGTCGGATGTCGACGGTTCCGTGTGGTTGCTCCCGGCCTACCGATTCATCGATACCGACGGCGGTTGGCACGTCGTTCCAGCAGTGACCGACGAATTCCTGATCCAAGTCGAGCCAGTCGTTGTGACCGGTGAGCCCGGCGTGCCACCCGCCGAGCCGGTGCCTGGCGATTCGGTCGCCCCCGATGACCCGACTCAGCCGCCCACAGATCCGGCGTTGTTCGACGCTTCGGTGCTTGAACCGTTCGTCGGTCTGACGCTGAAGGAGTTCACGGGTGAGGCCGAGGCGCTCGGCGCATCGGTACGAGTTGTCGAGCAAGATGGTGTTGCGCTGGCTGTTACGGCGGACTTCGGTTTCAGCCGGGTCAACGTCGCCGTCGACGGAGACATCGTCACTCGCATCGTCAACGTCGGCTGACCTCCCACGCGTCATCTGGCGCGGGCTACCTTCACGGGTAGCCTGGGCATCTCATGTTCGACAATCTCTCCAACCGGCTCGACGGGATCACCAAACGCCTGCGAGGCAAAGGTCGCCTCACTGAGGCCGACGTCGATGAGGTGATGAAGGAGATCCGTTCGGCGTTGCTCGAAGCCGACGTCAACCTCACGGTTGTCCGTTCCGTCTGCAACCGGATCCGTGAGCACGCGATTGGGGCGACTCGTTCGCAGGCGCTCGACCCCGGCCAGCAGGTGATCAAGTCGGTCAGCGATGAGCTGACTCGGATCCTGGGTGGCGAAACGCTCAAGATCTCGTACGCCTCGAAGCCTCCGACCGTCGTGTTGATGGCTGGTCTGCAGGGGTCCGGCAAGACGACGGCGACCGGCAAGCTGGCATTGTGGTTCAAGTCGCAGGGCCGCCATCCGCTGCTGGTTGGGGCTGACCTGCAGCGTCCGGCCGCCGTCGAGCAGCTCCGCACACTCGGGCGTCAGGTCGATGTGCCGGTGTACTCAGATCCCGAAGATCCGGTGCTCACGGCGTACCAAGGTGTCGAGGAGGCCAAGCGGCTCGGCCGTGACGTGGTGATTGTCGACACCGCCGGTCGGCTGTCGATCGATTCCGAAATGATGGAGCAGGTGCGCCTGATTTCCGGCGCCGTTTCGCCGCACTACACGTTCCTCGTGATCGACGCCATGACAGGTCAGGACGCTGTGCAGACCGCCGAGGCGTTCCACAAGACGCTCCAAATCGACGGCGTGATTCTGTCGAAACTCGACGGTGACGCCCGAGGTGGCGCTGCACTGTCGGTGAAGGAAGTGATCGGTCGCCCGATCGCCTTTGCCTCGACCGGCGAGAAACTCGACGCCTTCGAACAGTTCCACCCCGACCGGATGGCCGGCCGAATCCTCGGGATGGGCGACATGCTGACCCTGATCGAGCAGGCCGACAAGGCGTTCAACGCCGACCAAGCCGAGAAGGCTGCCGCCCGCATGATGGAGGGCGAGTTCACGCTCGACGACTTCCTCGAACAGATGCAGGCGATCAAGAAGATGGGCCCGTTGTCAGGGATTCTGGGGATGATGCCAGGGATGCCGAAGGAAATCAAGAACGCCAAGATCTCCGATGATGACCTGAAGCCGATCGAGGCGATCATCCGCTCGATGACCTACGACGAGCGGGCTCGCCCGCAAGTGATCAGCGGCAGCCGTCGCAACCGGATCGCAAAGGGTTCCGGTACCCAGCCAGGTGATGTCAGCCGTCTCGTCAAGCAGTTCGCCGACATGCAAAAGATGATGAAGCGAATGGGCATGGCAGGCGGAGGGAAGAAGGGCAAGCGCGGCTTCCCCGGTCTGCCCGGAATGGGTGCAGGAATGCCAGACATGTCGGAGTTGCAAAACATGATGGGCAACCAACCCAACTTCCCGCCCCGCTGAACGTTTGGAACGTTTGGTGTCAGACACCAAACGTTCGCGACCTGCCGGGCCTGTACGAGCCATGGCAAGCGACGCCGGCGTCAGCGCCAAGCCTGCTCGTGCTCAACAAGAGTCTGGCCGCCGAGCTTCGGCCGGTACCGAACCTTCTGCGGTACCTGAACCGCGTCGCTCGACTCAGGAGGCTTTGATTGGAGCGATGACCTGCTCTGCGAAACGGAGTGCAGGCTCGGGTTGGAGCGGGTGTCCGAAGTCCATCACGAAGTACGTCACGCCGAGTTCGCCCAGATGTGTCAGGCGTTCCAGCCACTGCTCAGATGCCGCATCCGAGTCCGGAAGGTCACCGGCCACCGTGACGCTGCTTTCGATGTCGGAGGGATTCCTGCCGGCGGCGGATGCGGCGGCCTCAATGATGCTGCGCTTGCGCTTCCAATCGTCGTCACTCCTGTGGGCCCCGTTCCAGATGTCGGCGCGTCGCCCGACAATTGGGAGGCCAATTTTCTCGCCGGAACTCCCGATGCAAATCGGCGGAACGATGGACGGGCGAGGTGTTGCTGCGGCATCGTCGATCTGGAAGTACGTACCGCTGAACGTGGGGTGCTGCTCAGTCCACATCAGTCGGCAGATCTGCACGACCTCTTCGAGTTGTCGCAACCTGACGGCGTTCTCGGGGAAGTCGTAGCCGTACGAGCGGTATTCGTCCTCACGCCACCCGGCTCCGATGCCCAGCATGAAGCGTCCGCCGGACAGAACCTGGAGTGTCGCCGCCATCTTCGCCGTCAGAGCTGGGTTGCGGTAGCCGTGGCCGAGCACGTGGTGACACAACATGACGTCGGGGAACGTCGCCGCAAGCCAAGTCAGTGTGGTCCAGGCTTCGAGGAAGC
>JANOTN010000216.1:0-2679 GCA_031416375.1 Ilumatobacteraceae bacterium | reverse complement strand
GAAGTCGGCGACCAGAACGTAGTCCCAGTTGCCCGCTGACACTCGGACATCTGGACCATGCACGTAACGCCTGATCGCATCGATCTGAAGTGGGAGGGCATCCAAACCCTCCTTGACGCGAGCGACGTGCTCGGCACCAAGACCCTCGTTGAACTTGAACATCACGACATGACGAAACGGCATGAGGGGACGATAGGCGTTCAGAGGCTCAGCGGATAGGTGAGGATTTTTTGTGCCTGAGTTTTCATTTCGCCTGCTGCGCAGTCGAAATAGCGCACCGTAACGATTGGTCGCCTCGCCTATCGGCTCGTCTCCTTAGCTGTACTGGTCGAGGATCGTGTTCTCGGTGACGCGTACGAGCGTCTCCTTGACCGAGTGTGCGGTGTCTTCGTCGATGCCATCGACGCCCATCAGATCCTCGATCGTGGCCCGCTGTAAACGGGCGAGACCACCAAAATTGTTGGCGATCTTCGTAGCCAGTTCGGTCGGCAGTTTGTGGACCCGATTGAGAAGCCGAAGACCCTTCGGGGCGATCTCGTGCTCAAGATCGACGTCGCCGAGATGGAGCGTGTTCAGGGCCACTCGCACGTCGAGCAGATCGTCATCCTTGAGGCGCGACATCTCTCGAAGGGTGTCCTCCACGTTGCGGTGCGGCGGGAGGTAGTCAGCGACGACCATGTCGAGTTCGTCATCGATCTCGCCGTACGTTTCGTCGAGTTGCAGGCGCACCAGCCGAGCATCGACACCGAGTTCGACGATCATCGTCTCGATCTCGTCGGCGATCCGATGCACCATCTCGCCTCGCTGCACCACGTTCACCACGTCGCGGATCGTGACGACGTCTTCGATCTCGAGCGCCGTCAGATTGCTGATCGCATCGTCAAGACGGAGTTTGTAGCGCTCAAGCGTTTGAATCGCCTGATTGGCGCGGTCGAGCAGACGGCTGGTTTCCTGCAACTGCCGTTTCGAGCCCCCGGCATAGACGCTGATCACGCCCATCTCCTCCGACGCCGAGACGACCGGCACGTCGAGTGACCGAGCGACACGCTCGGCGGTGCGGTGACGGGTACCGGTTTCGCTGGTCGGCACGGTCGGGTCTGGCACGAGGTGAACGTTGGCGCGGGCGATCCGGCCGCCATCGGTCGAGATGATGATCGCACCATCCATCTTGGCCAACTCGGAGAGTCGCTGCGGGCTGTACGGGGCATCGACAAGGAAGCCACCCGAGCAGATCGCCAATACTTCCGGGTCGTCGCAGAGCACGATCAAGGCACCGGCCTTGGCTCGCACGATCCGGTCGATCCCGTCACGAATGGGGGTACCGGGGGAAACGCGAGCAAGCGCGTCGCGCATCCGCTCGTTGGTCGCGCCATACCTGGTCTGCATGGGCTGAGTTTAGTCGGTGATCAGGCCTTCGACCGTTGCAAGTTCGAGATCGATTATCTCGCTGCGGGTGATCGGCTCCCAGGCACCGTCACGATTGGCGAGCAGTCGACAGGTGCGTGCGGCAAGATCGATCTCGAGGTATTCCTTGACGTGCCAGTCAGCGTAGAAACCGAGCTTGGCACCGGGTGTCTCGCCGGGTGACAGGATCTCGACGACAAACTCGGCAGTGGAGTGAAACGTCCGAGACGTCATCGCCACGTCGGGGCGAACAATCGCGATGTCGGGGACACGGGCGTCAACTTTGTCGATTCCGATGTTCAACGGAGCGGCGGCTTCGAGACCGGCGAGGTCCGCGAGATCGGTCAATCGAGCGCCAAGTTTGAGGACAAGTCGCCCGTGAGCGCGGCTAGGTCCGGTCACGATCCGGTACACCCCCTGCCACCACTCGTCGAACGTGTCGAGTCCGTTGGCGCGCCGGTGCTCGATCAGTTCCAGCAACTCGGGAACTTCGTCGGTGGTGGTTTGCACCATCATGCTCATCCACATTACTCCTACTCTCTCGAGCTCTTTGGTTCAGATTGCTCGCAGGCCCGATTGACGGGCACCGATCAGTTCTGCGGCAGCGAGTGCCTCGGCGATTGTGTGGGCGCGGATCAATCGGATCTTCCCGTCGGGGTCGGGCGAGTTGGCTGGAGCGATGACTCGCGTAAAGCCAAGCCGTTCGGCTTCGGCGTACCGGCGCGGTGCCTGGCCGACCTGACGAATCTCACCGCCGAGCCCGACCTCGCCGAATACGGCAATATCGGCGTGCAGCGGCTGACCAGCCATCGCGCTGGCGACGGCGAGACACATCCCCAGATCGAGGCCTGGTTCCGACAATTTGACGCCGCCGACCGCCGACGCGTACACGTCGTACTGGTGCACGGGGAGCCTGCCGTGGCGCTGTAGGACGGCGAGCAACTGGGACACACGACCGGGGTCGAGCCCCTGCGCGTTTCGGCGTGACGGGACGCCGGGAGCCACCGGTGCCGTGAGCGCTTGGACCTCGATCACCAACGGCCGCTGACCGTCGAGCGTTGGCACCACCGCCGAACCGGGCAGCCCCGTACGACGATCGGCCAGAAACAGGCGGCTCGGGTCGGGCACCCCGACGAGACCATGTTCCGCCATTTCGAACAAACCAAGTTGATCAGTCGGTCCGAACCGATGCTTGGTGGCCCGCAGCAACCGGAGCAAGTGGTGACGTTCGCCGTCGAACGACAGGACCGTGTCGACGATGTGTTCCAACACTCG
>JANOTN010000215.1:0-14884 GCA_031416375.1 Ilumatobacteraceae bacterium | reverse complement strand
CCCAAGTGGTGATTTGGGGCTTCGCTTTCCGATCGGTACTTGATCAGGCGCTGATTGATGTCGGCGTGACCGGTCGCAAAGACACCAGGGTTTCGCGTAGTTGGGACCTTGTCGACCCTGACGGCACGCTGAGTACGGCGCGCACCAAAGTTTTGCTGGGTGAACCGTGGTATCGATTTGTGTCAGAGGATTCGATCGCGATGCACCCCGACTGGGAGGCGGCCAATCTGTCGCCGTCCCGAATCCTGCTCGACCCGACGATCCAAATTCGGGCGCGATGTCACCTCAAGGTTGTTGCCGACTTGGGCGCAGCTCTGGCGGAGGTTGCGGCGGCCGGACTGGCCGGTGCAATCGACGTCGTTAACGCCAACACATATGGCGGCTGCTTCAACCCTCGCTTCAGTCGAACTAGCGGGCAAATTGGATTCCTGTCGCGCCACGCCTACGGGATGGCGCTCGACACAAATACCCAGTCGAACTGTCAGGGCTGCGTCCCGCCGATGAACTGCACCGTCGTTCGGATTTTCCGCAAACACAACTTTGCTTGGGGCGGCAACTTTCGACGCCCAGACGGAATGCATTTCGAATGGGTCGGCCAGCCCCGCGACCGGATCGAGTTTCCGTCGAGATACTGCCCCAACTTGTTGGCACCGTTGGCGCAGTCGACGTACGTCGAGACCCTCGGTCTCGACGTCCTCCTGGCCGGTCAGGAAGCGATCACCGCTGGCCATGTCCACCAGCCATAGCCGACGTAGCCTGACTCCGTGAGCATGCGATTCGTCATTCTCGGCGGTGGCCCCGCCGGTCATCAGGCAGCCACCGTGGCGGCGCGACTCGGTGCCAAAGTCACTGTTATCGAACGCGATGTGATCGGCGGTGCCGCTCACCTCTGGGACTGCATCCCATCGAAGACGATGATCGCCACGGGTGGGGCGATGAGTTTTGCCCGTCGAATCGAAGGCATGGGGCTTGAGCAGGCCGAACCGGAGGTCGACATCGAGGCTCTCGCTGCTCGGATCGAAGGGATCAAGAGTCACCTGCACGGCAACATCGTAAACTTGCTCCAAAGTCAGCGAGTACGGATCGTTCGCGGTGCCGCCCGATTCACCGACTCGCACCATGTTGTCGTTGACGGTCCTGACGGGTCAGAGCAGATCGAGTTTGACGCGGCGTTGATTTCCACGGGTTCGCGCCCGAGAATCCCCGACTGGTGTCGGCCGGATGGCGACCGAATCCTCATCACCCGTGACTGTTACCCGCCGAAATCTCTGCCCAAGAGCATCACGGTCGTCGGGTCGGGCGTCACTGGTGTCGAGTTCGTCCACATGTTCTCGTCGTTTGGCGCCGACGTCACGTTGGTGGTCAGTCGCCAGCAGGTACTCCCCGGCAAGGACCCAGAGGTCGCTGCCGTGCTGGAGGCCGACTTCCTCCGGCGAGGCGTCAGGCTGCTCAAGGGTGCTAGGGCACAATCGATCGAACGCAGCGAAGACGGCGACTCTGTGATCGTCAAATGCGACGATGGGCGATCAGTCACCTCAACCCATGCGGTGCTGGCGATCGGCTCCGTTCCGAACACTGACGAACTCAGCCTCGACGCAGCCGGCGTCGAGATGGACAAGTCGGGTTACATCCCGATCAACCATCACTGTGTTACGAGCCAGCCGCACATCTACGCCGCCGGTGACGTCAGTGGCAAGCTGCCGTTGTCGTCTGTGGCGTCGATGCAAGGCCGCAAAGTTGCTGAACACGTGATGGGTCTCCACACGATCGAGCACCGCCACCTCGACTACGACAAGGCCGCGTCTGCGATCTTCACCGAGCCGGAAATTGCCGACGTCGGACTTGTCGAAGCCGAGGCGTTCGCCTCAGGTCGCAAGATCCGTGTCACCAAGGTGCCGTTCGCGACAACCGCCAAAGCACTGATCAATGGCGACTCGCGGGGCTTCGTAAAAATCATCAGCGACCCGGCCACCGGCGAGGTCCTCGGAGGTTCAATCGTGGGTCGGCATGCCGCCGAATTGATCTCGGTGATCGCACTGGCGGTCACGGCCAATCTCCGCGTCAGCGACATTCTGGAGAGCTTGCTGGTGCACCCTGCGCTCAGCGAAGCGCTCGCCGAAGCCTCCGAATAGCCCAACTGTCTGCTTCGGATCAGCCCACCACCGCGTGACGACGTAATGTGAAGACAAGCGTTCAGACAGTTGGCTATTCGATCACGGCGACAACGTCGCCGCCGCCGACCTTGTCACCAACAGCGACCTTGATCTCCTTGATCATGCCCGCCTTCTCAGCGTTGATCTGGTTCTCCATCTTCATCGCTTCGAGCACCACGATCCCCTGACCAACGTCGACCGCCTGGCCGACTTCGACGAGCACCTTCACGATCGTGCCCTGCATCGGCACGGTCACGCTGCCCGAACCGGCACCGCCACCGGCACCACCGGCAGCCGCTCGCTTCCTCTTCGCAGCCGACGGGGCTGCAGCGACACCCGCAGACTCCGGAACCCACATCTTGACGGCGAATCGTTTGCCGTTGACCTCGACGGTGGTGCTGCGCTCGACCAGTGGCTCGGCATCGCCGTCGCCAGCGTGCTGTCCCGTGTTGGCACCGATTCCCGACAGATCAAGCGTCTGTTCGACCCATTTTGTCGAGTGCACCACGGCAGCGAAATCGGGGTGACGCAAGATCGCCAAGTCGGCCGGAACCGTGGTGGCGACACCCTCAATGACGAGTTCTTCCAACGCACGAATCGTGCGGGCGATGCAGACCTCGCGGGTTCGCCCCCACACGATCAACTTGCCGACCAGATTGTCGTAGTACTGACTGATCTCATCGCCGGATTCATACCCCGAGTCAAACCGCACGCCGAAACCGTCGGGTGCGACGAGCTTCGTGATCAGACCAGGAGACGGCAGAAACTTGCCGCCTGCCGGATCCTCAGCATTGATCCGAATCTCGATGCCATGGCCGTATCGGCGGGCAGCCACCTCAGCTTGGGTCATCGGTAATGGTTCGCCTGAAGCCACTCTGATCTGCCACTCGACGAGATCAATTCCGGTGATTACTTCAGTCACCGGGTGCTCGACCTGGAGTCGCGTGTTCATCTCGAGGAAGAAGAAATCGCCGTCCTGAAAAATGAACTCAACTGTGCCGGCGTTGTAGTAGCCGACCTCCTTGGCAGCCTTCACAGCGGCCTCGCCCATCGCCTCCTCGACGCCGACGGGTAGGCCGGGCGCGGGAGCCTCTTCGATCAGTTTCTGATGGCGACGTTGAGCCGAACAGTCACGGGTCGACACCCAGACGAGATTGCCGTGCTGGTCACCGACGATCTGCACCTCGACGTGGCGCGGCCAGCTGAGGTAGCGCTCGACGTAGACCTCGTCGCGTCCGAAGAATGCTTTCGCCTCGCGCTGGGCGCCGGCCATCGCCTCGTCGACCTCGTCGGCCGACTGAACGACCTTCATGCCCCGACCGCCACCACCAAACGCAGCCTTGATGCACACCGGCCAACCGAACTCGTTGCCGAAAGCACGAATGTCGTCAGCGCCCTTTGCGAACTCGGTCGTGCCTGGCACGATCGGTGCTCCACCGCGTTGGGCGGCGAGCCGTGACGACACCTTGTCGCCCATCTCGTCGATCGCCTCAGGCGGTGGGCCAATCCACGTGACTCCCATGCCGGTGATCGCCCGAGCGAAATCAGGGTTCTCGGAGAAGAATCCGTACCCAGGATGAACAGCATCGGCACCGCTTTGACGGATCGCGTCGAGGATCGCGTCAGTGTTGAGATACGACTCGGCGGCAGTCCGGCCACCGAGCGCGAACGCCTCGTCGGCAAGCCTGACGTGCAACGCGTTGCGGTCGAGTTCCGAGTACACCGCGACGGTCTTGATACCGAGCTCGCGAGCTGCACGAATAACGCGGACGGCGATTTCTCCGCGGTTGGCGATCAGGATCTTCTGGAGCACAGGTGCCAATGTAGGTGGCGTGGACAGTTTGGACCATGTTTGGACCAAGGATGACTTCGGCGACTGTGGTGTTTCGTGGCCCGCTGACTGGAAGGTGTGGCCCGCTGACTGGGAGGTGTGGTATGTCCCTGAGACCGGGAGCACCAACGCCGACCTCCTTGAGGCGTCATTGCGGGGCGCATCCGATCGGACCGTTTTGCGAACCGGCCATCAGACCGCGGGTCGCGGACGACTCGACCGTCGGTGGGATGCTCCACCCGGTACCAATCTGCTTGTGTCGATTCTGTTCCGTGACGTACCGCCCAATCCCAGCGTGTTGACACAGCGTGTAGCCCTGGCGGCGGTCGATGCCGTTTCCATGGTCGCCGGAATACACGCCGGTCTCAAATGGCCGAACGACATCGTTGTTGAGGACCGCAAGTTGGCAGGGGTGTTGGCACAACGAGGCACCGATGGATCAGTCGTCGTTGGCGTGGGACTCAATCTGAAGTGGGCACCGGATGGTGCCGCGAGGGTCGGCGACAGTGTCGAACCAGCGGCCATACTCGCCGCACTGTTGGGCAGCTTTGATGCGCTCCCAACGGATATTCATGACCGATATCGCAGAGCGCTCGTCACACTCGGTCAGCACGTCCGAGTTGAGCTTCCCACTGGTCAACTGTCTGGCATGGCAATCGACGTTGAACATGACGGACGACTCGTGGTGCTCGACGAATGTGCGGTCAGCCACCGCATCGACGTTGGTGACATCGTTCACCTGCGTCCAGGTTGACGCCTTCGAACGGGCCGAGTCAGGTACCGTTTCGGGGTGAGTCCCGATCGACCATCCTCTGCGCGGCGGCGCGCCCGCTCACGAACACCGTTGATCTGGATGGCGTGTACCGCAGCGGTGATCGGCACTCTCGGTGCCGCTGGCGTGTTGCGGGCGGCGGACAAGCGAACCGCTGATGTTGCACGTGTCGTTGGTCTCGATTTGGTGCTTGCCGAAGTTCCCGATCACGACGACGAAACGATCGCCTACCCGGCTGAGAACTACCTGCTTGTCGGGTCTGACACCCGTGAAGGTGTCGATCCGACCGAAGCCGATTTTGGAGCAATCGGCGACCAAAGCGCCGCTGGCGGCCAACGAAGTGACACGATCATGATCCTCCGACAGGAACGAGACGGTGGCGCTGCAATCATGTCGCTGCCGCGTGACCTCTGGGTCGAAATCGCCGGCACAGGTGAGAGCCAACGAATCAACAGTGCTTTCAACGAGGGTGCCCAACGGCTCGCGGCGACGGTGAGCCAATCGCTCGGGATTCCGATCCACCACTACGTCGAGGTCGATTTCTTCGGCTTCAAAGACATCATTGACCGCGTCGGCGGGGTCGAACTGTGTGTCGGAAATCCAGCTCGCGACTTCAGTACCGGTTTGGAACTCCATCCAGGGTGCCAGACCCTCGACGGCATTCAAGCCCTCGCTTACGCCCGGAGCAGGCACTACGAGGAATGGGATGGCTTCACATGGTCCGAGGATCCGCGGGCTGATCTGGGTCGGATCGTGCGTCAACAGTTGTTCATGCGTGCGGCAATCGATGGCACACTCAGAAAGATGCGTTCGTCGCCATTCAGCTCGGGCGACGCGATCGACGCCGTGATCGACTCGGTTCGTATCGATTCCGGTCTGGATCCGGTCAAGGCCGCCGGTGCGCTCCGGAATGCAGTCGAGGAGGGTCTCAGGACCTTTGAACTTCCCGTCGACAATGCCGACATCGGCGGTAACGCAGTGCTCGTGCTTGCCGAGGGCTCCGACGAGGTTTTGGCGTACTTCCGCGGACAGGGCCCTGCCCCGATCCGATTCGAAACGTCCCCTCCAGTGGCACCAGAGACATCGATCCCGTCGGATTCGATGAGCACTGGCTGAACTGCCTCGGCTGAACCGCGTTGTCCGGTTGCGCGCTGCCAATAGGCTCGGTCGCTTATGAAGGCTCTGATCCTTGCTGGTGGCGCGGGAACCCGCTTGCGGCCGATTACGCATACGCGGGCCAAGCAGTTGGTTCCGGTGGCTAACAAACCGATTCTGTTTTATGGGATCGAGGCGCTGGTTGCTGCCGGGATTACTGAGATCGGTGTGATTGTCGGTGATACACACGTCGAGGTGATGGCGGCGCTCGGCGATGGTTCGTCCTTTGGCGCTCGAATGACGTACATCCCTCAAGATGCGCCGCTCGGGTTGGCGCATTGTGTGCTGATTGCGCGTGAGTTCCTGGCGGATGACGATTTCGTGATGTATCTCGGCGACAATTTGTTGGAACAAGACCTGGCGGCGTTCGTGCAGGCATTTGAGGCTGCTCGTTTGGGGGACCAACCGCCGGCCGCGCAGATTCTGTTGAAGCAGGTGCCTGATCCGCATCGATTCGGGATTGCTACCCTTGACGCTGGCGGAAATGTGGTCGCGTTGGTCGAGAAGCCGGCCGATCCGCCGTCCGATCTGGCATTGGTTGGGGTGTATCTGTTCACGTCGCGGGTTCACGATGCGGTCGATGCGATCGAGCCGTCGCGGCGGGGAGAGCTGGAGATCACTGACGCGATTCAGTGGTTGGTTGATCAGGGCGAGCGGGTGCGCTGCGAGCTGTTGACTGGCTGGTGGATCGACACTGGCAAGTTGACTCCGCTGCTTGAAGCGAATCGGCTGTTGCTCGAAAAGATCGAGACTCGAATCGATGGCGACGTCGATGAGGCATCCTCGATCGATGGGCGCGTAATTGTGGAGCCGGGCTCTGTCGTGACCGGGTCGACGATTCGGGGTCCGGTCGCGATCGGCACCGGAACGCGCATCGAGAACAGCTTCGTTGGTCCGTTCTCGGCGATTGGAAATCAGTGCGTCGTCATCAACAGTGAGATTGAGCACTCGGTGGTGATGGATCGCAGTTCGATTCTTGACATCGCCCGGCTTGAGGACAGCCTGATTGGTTCTGATGCCGTGGTGTCGCGCAGCCACCAACGTCCGCGAGCGTTGCGGCTGATGGTCGGCGATCATTGCCAGATCGATGTGGAGTAGACAGGTCAGATGACGATGATTCGGGAATCACCCCAGATCGACGGCGTGTATGTCGTTGAGCCGATGTTGCATGATGACGAGCGAGGTTTGTTTATCGAGACGTATCGTCGCGCCTGGATTCCTGGTGCCCGCGAAATGATTCAGTCGAATCGGTCGAACAAGCAGGCTGGGGCGCTGGTGGGGTTGCATTATCACTTACATCAGTCCGACTATTGGTACGTGCCTGTCGGCACCGCCCGGGTGGTGTTGCATGACCTCCGCACTGGCGGCCCGACTGATGGTGCCACCGAGTCGTTCGACATCTCCGGTGAGAACCATTGGGGTGTGTACATCCCGCCGGGAGTTGCCCACGGGTTCGCGGCATTGACCGATGTCGTGATGACGTATCTCGTTGACGGGTATTACAACCCGGCCGACGAGTTGGGTGTTGCTTGGGATGACCCGGTGATCGGCGCAGATTGGGGTGTCGTTGACCCGATCGTTTCCGAACGCGATCGCACGAATCCGTTACGAGTCGACCTGCCGGTTGGCCGCACCCCGTACTGGCCGATGAGAACCTGAGATCAAAGACTCAAGATGAAACTGTTTGTTACCGGAGCAGCCGGATTTATCGGCTCTAACTATGTCCGTTGGGTGCTTGCCAACTCAGATTACGAGATCACGGTGTTCGACAAACTCACCTACGCCGGCAACCTAGACAACCTGCGTGACGTGTTGGACGACCGGAGATGCCGGTTCGTGCGTGCCGATATCTGTGATCAAGATGCAGTCACCGAACACATGGCCGGCCACGACGCGGTCGTCCATTTTGCCGCCGAGACGCATGTTGACCGTTCGATTGCCGAGCCGTACGCCTTCGTGCACACCAACACGTTTGGCACCAACGTCTTGTGCGATGTCGCCTACCGTCAAGGCGTCGAACGATTCCTACATATCTCAACTGACGAGGTGTACGGCTCGATCGAGCACGGCTCGTTCTCCGAGACCGACATCTTGACGCCTCGGTCACCGTACTCGGCTGCCAAAGCCGGGAGCGATCTGATCGCGCTCTCGTACCACACGACCTACGGGTTGCCGGTCGTCGTGACGCGATGCTCGAACAACTACGGGCCGTACCAGTTCCCAGAAAAACTGATCCCGCTGTTCACCACCAACCTGCTCGACGGCAAAACCGTTCCGCTGATGGGCGATGGCGGCAACGTACGCGACTGGATCCATGTCGAGGACCACAACCGGGCCGCACATCTGGTGCTCGAACACGGTGTCATCGGCGAGATCTACAACATCGGTGCCCACAACGAAATCACCAACCGGATCATCACCGAACGGCTGCTCGAGTTGACCGGTCGTGACGAGTCATTCATCGAACGGATCCCCGACCGACTCGGGCACGACCGTCGCTACAGCGTCGAGATCGACAAGATCAGTGCGCTCGGGTGGTCGGTCCAACGCGACTTCGATACCGGACTCGCCGAAACCGTCGACTGGTACCGCAGTCATCGTGACTGGTGGGAACCGTTGAAGGCTCGAACGGGCCTCTGAGGACAAGAACAGATAGGTGCACGTCTTGCGAACCAGAGTTTTCATTCCGCCTGCTGCGCAGTCGAAACAGGCCACCGTCACGATTGGTCGCCTCGCCGATCGGCTCGTCTCCTAGTGCGCGTCCTGATCACCGGGGCGGGCGGCCAACTTGGTCACGATCTTGGCGTCCATTGCGCCGCGTCGGGCGACGACGTGTCGGCCTATGACCGGTCGGCGCTGGATGTGGGGGATCGCGATCAGGTGCTCGGCGCGGTGTCGATGTTGCGTCCCGATGTCGTGATCAATGCCGCCGCGTGGACGGCCGTCGATCTGTGCGAGTCCGATCCAGATCGGGCCTTTCGCGATAACGCTCTCGCTGTTCGCTGGCTGCGAGAGGCCTGCGACCGTACCGATTCGCACCTCGTACAGATCAGTACCGACTATGTCTTCGACGGCGCGCTCGAGCGCCCATACGTCGAGTGGGATCGGCCCAATCCGCAGTCGGTCTACGGACGCTCCAAACTCGGTGGCGAAACGGAAGCCGGTCGGAATGCGACGATCATTCGGACATCGTGGGCGTGCGGCGAGCACGGCAGCAACATGGTCAAGTCGGTCTTGCGGCTGATCGTGACACAAAACGCGCTGTCGTTCGTCGACGATCAAATCGGTTGCCCGACGTTCACCGCCGACCTTGCGGTCGCCTTGCGGCAACTTGCCGTCGGGCGTCGTTCGGGCATCCACCATGTGACCAACCAGGGTGCCGTGAGTTGGTTCGAGTTCGTCCGTGACATCGTCGCTGCCGCTGGCCGAGATCCGGAGATGGTTCGCCCGATCAAGACGGTCGATCTCACCCCGCCCCGTCCGGCTGCGCGACCGGCGAACAGCGTGCTCGACAACGCTGCTCTCCGACTCGCTGGGATTCCGATGCTTCGCCACTACAGCGAACCGTTGAACGAACTCGTCGGCCGCCTCCTCGACTGATGGGCTTTACCCGACGCGAGTTGGAGTCGTTCCGCAACGCAACCGTTGCCGACCTCGTCGGGCCGGGACTCCAACTCCTGTTCGTCGGGATCAATCCTGGTTTGTGGACGGCGGCAACCGGCACGCATTTCTCTCATCCGGGCAACCGCTTCTATCCGGCGCTACTGATCGGCGGCGTGATCGGACGAGAAATCGACCGGGGAACCGTTTTGTCCGACGACGATCGTCGACATTTGATCGAGCGCGGCATCGGGATCACCAACGTGGTGCATCGAGCGACGGCCAAGGCCTCCGAGGTGACGCCTGACGAGTTCCGCACCGGAGGGCAACAATTGCGACTGTTTGTATCGAACAACCAACCGCGGGTCGTTGCCGTTGCCGGGATTACGGCGTACCGGGCAGCATTCGACGCACCGAAAGCCGCAATGGGTCGACAGCCCGCATCGTTTGAAGGCGCTGAACTCTGGATTGTGCCGAACCCGAGCGGGCTGAACGCTCACGAAACGGTTGCCTCCCTCGCCGCCGCCTATCGTTTGCCCGCGATCGCCGCCGGGATTCAGTTGTTCGACCGAGCAACCTGACGTTTGGCTTACCGACCAGGCATTATGGTTGCGATGGATCGGCCGCTGCGGGTTGCGTACACGTTGGAGCAGTGCTGGCACGACGTACCCGGCGGGACCGCAGTAGCGACGTTGGAGGTGCTTTCCAGGCTTCACCAACGAGACGATGTGGAAATGATCGGCGTAGCGGGTCGGCATCGACACCTACCTCATCCGCCTTTTCTGCCGCCGATCGAGGTTCGTCAACTCCGCCTTCGGCGACCCTGGCTGTACGAAACGTGGAACCGGTTCGGTCGGCCGCGGATCGAGCACGTGACCGGTCCGATCGACGTCTGTCATTCGACGATTGCAGTTCCGGCCGGTACGCGGGCAGCGCATGTGGTGACGGTCCACGATGTCGCCTTTATGCATAC
This sequence comes from Ilumatobacteraceae bacterium, assembly GCA_031416375.1. Lineage (GTDB taxonomy): Bacteria > Actinomycetota > Acidimicrobiia > Acidimicrobiales > Ilumatobacteraceae > Ilumatobacter. The sequence goes on along the minus strand of JANOTN010000215.1, from coordinate 4,400 downwards.
CCCGGAACGCTTCACGCGGCACGGTGCCCGTGTGATGCGGGCCGGCCTCGAACGCTGCCGGAACCTGGATCTGCTGATGTGCCCGAGCAACACCACCCGCACCGACCTCGTTGAGCTTGGTTTCGACGCTGAACGAATTCGCGTCGTGCCATGGGGCGTTTCATCCGTTGAGGTCACAGCCGCTCAGATCGCTCAACTTCGAATCACCTACGCCCTGCCCGATCGTTTCGTGTTGTTCGTCGGCACGTTGGAGCCGCGTAAGAATCTCGCCAGATTGGTTGACGCGATGAGTCGGCTGAGTCAGCCCATACCGTTGGCGATCGCTGGAGCAACGGGATGGGGGGAGTCGGTTGTGCCGCGTTCGACCGATGTTCGATTCCTCGGGTTCGTCCCGTCGGTAGATCTGCCGACCCTGTACGCGGCGGCCGCGGTGTTTGTATACCCGAGCTTGCAGGAGGGGTTTGGCCTGCCCGTACTGGAGGCAATGGCCCAGGGTGCGCCCGTGGTGACGAGTAGGGGTACAGCGACCGAGGAGGTCGCGGGCGGGGCGGCTGTGTTGATCGATCCGACTGACACGGACTCGATCGCGGTCGGCATCGACCAGGCATTGAACGAAGGCGCACAATGGTCAGATCTCGGTCGGGCCCGAGCCGTCGAACTGACGTGGGACGTCACCGCGGATGCAACCGTCGCCGCCTACCGAGAGGTCGCCGCCCGATGAACGTCCGCAACGCTCGGCTAGATGTGGCGGTCAACCTGTTGTGGCTCGCTCCCGGTCGCGTCGGCGGCTCGGAGGAATATCTCGTCAGGCAACTCGTCGGCTTGCCGACTGACGTAGGCATCGAACCAGTGCTGTACGTGCAAAGGGATTTCGCTGGCACCCACGCCGAGCTCGCCTCGAGAATGAGGACCGAGGTGATCCCGTTTCAACGCGACTGGCGCGGTGCTCGACTCGTTGCCGAACACACCTGGCTGGCGGCCCGCACCCGCACAGCAGACGTCGTGCACCATGGTGGCGGCACGATGCCGGTGCTCGGCCATCGTCCCGCCTTGGTCACCGTGCATGACCTCCAGTATTTGCGATTTCCCGAGTACTTCAGTCGGGCCCGCAGGGCGTATCTCCATGCGATGATGGCTCGGTCGATTAAGCGGGCGGCGGTGGTGGCTACACCATCTGAGTTCGTACGAAGCACAGTTATCGATGCGTTCGGTGCCGATCCGACCAACGTCGTGGTCGTTCCCCACGGGATTCCCAATATCGATCCACCCGACCCAGAGTTTCAGGCCACGCTGCTTCAGCGATACGGCCTCGCTGATCGCCCGTATGTCGTGTATCCGGCGATCACCCATCCGCACAAGCAGCATATGGTGCTCGTCGAGATGTTGCGCTTCGTTGCCCCGGAACTCATGCTGGTGTTGCTCGGTGGTGTCGGTCCGGCCGAAACTGCCCTGCGAACGGCGATCGAGGGATCTGGAATGACTGACCGGGTCGTGCGCCCCGGTCGAGTGCCCGGAGCCGATCGAGACGCGCTGATCGCCGGTGCCCAGGCACTCGTCTTCCCGAGTGAGTACGAGGGATTCGGTGCCCCGCTGATCGAAGCAATGGCGGCTGGCACGCCGGTCGTGTGCAGCGACCACGTTGCCGTTCGAGAAGTCGTCGGCGATGCGGCGATCGTGGTCGGCGGCGGGGCGGCCGAATGGGCTCAGGCGGTGAACGATGCGCACCTCCGGCGTTCTGAATTGGTCGCCGCTGGTCATCGTCGGCGTCAAGCATTCACGCTCCAAGCGTCAGGTCGAGCGCTGGCAACGGCATACCGTCTGGCGGCGTCATGAAAATCGTGGTTCTCTGCCCCCACTTCGAGCCTGATACCGCCCCGACCGGAACGGTGATGACTCGGATCGTGCATGAACTGGCGGCGCTCGGCCACGAACTTCACGTAGTCACGTCGCTGCCCTGGTACCGTCAACACCGGATCGAACCCGACTGGACCAGCCGCTCGATTCGCACCGAGGCAACCAGTTGGGGCTCGGTCACCAGGGTGAATCCTTTCCCTGGAGACGACAAACGCAACCTCGTACGGCGGGCCCTCGGATTCGCCGGATTTTCTGTCCTGGCTGGGGTCGCCGGGCTGAGGGCGGGCGGATGGTTCCGCAAAGCGGATGCAGTCTTGGCAATGTCGCCTCCACTGACGCTTGGATTGACGGGCTGGGTCGTCGGGCTGTTTCGTCGGGCACCTCTCGTGTTCAATATTCAAGACGTGTTCCCCGACGCCGCCGTGCGTACGGGTGCGATTTCGAATCGGCGGGTGATTGTGGCCGCCCGATGGCTGGAACGAATCAGCTACGGGCGGGCGAGCGCTGTCACCGTACTGAGCGAGGATCTGAGGGCGAACGTGATCGCCAAGCTGGCCCCAAAGCATCAACGCAAAATCCATGTGATTCCGAATTTCGTCGACACCGATCAGATTCGTCCGCTGGATCGGATGACGAACTATCGAACAGAGTTGGGAATCGGTGAACAACCGGTCGTGCTATACGCCGGCAACGTCGGCTTTTCACAGTCGCTCGATCTATTGCTCGCCGCCGCCCGCGAGTGTCCAGAAATCACATTTCTGATCAACGGCGACGGCGCAGCCCGATCAGCGCTCGAAGATCACGCCTCGGGTATGGCAAACGTTCGATTCTCAGGGTACCAGCCGGTCGAGCGGCTGTCGGAAGTGCTGGCGACGGGGGACATTCATGCGGTCCTGCTGAAGCGTGGCCTCGGCGATGTCAGCGTTCCCTCGAAGACGTACTCGAGCCTCGCCTCGGCCCGCCCAATTGTGGCGGCGATCGATCCCGGCACCGAGATACCGCGTCTGTTGATCGCCGCCGGGGCGGGGATCTCGGTCGAGCCGGACGCGCCATCGACGTTCATCGCTGCGATTCGCCAACTCACTGACGATCCGTCTGGTGCCGAGCGACTGGGTGCCGCCGGGAGAGCGTGGGTCGAGCGAAACGCATCACCTGAGGCGGTCGGTCGGGCGTATGCCGACCTGATCGCAGGCTGCCAAAGGCTGCGGCGATCCGGCCGCTAGCCTGCCCGCCATGGCAAGTACGTCGTCGTCCACCAAAAAGGCCGCCAGGCTGGCGCAAAAGGGAAAAGGAAAGAAGGTCCGCTTCCAAGGTGGCACCATCTTTCCGCTCGTTGTCGCGCTGACACTGATCCTCGGATTCGGGCTGATCGTGTACGCCAGGCAGACACTGCCGGCAGCTGATTCGACCCCACCAACGGTCAACGACCATTGGCATGTTGCCTACGGGTTCTACCTCTGCGACACCTGGTACCAGTTGGCCGGCAACCTCGAGGAACAGAACTCGCAGGGCGCGTTCGTGAATACGAAGTTCCTGCAGTCAGGTATCCACAGTCACGACGACGGTGTCATCCACTGGCATCCGGTTACATCGAAAGCTGTTGGTAAAAACGCCACCCTGGGTGTGTTCCTCGATACGTACGATGTCGAGCTGACTAACGACTCGATCAAGTTCCCCGAGGTCAACGCTCTCGGTGGTAAGCAGGAGTACATCGAAGGCGAAACCAAATGCGGCGACGAAGATGCTGAGATCTCAGTCGTGAGCTGGAAAGCCTTCAGCGATACCGACGACGGCAATCGATACATCGCTGCGATGGATCAGGTTCACGTCGACAACGACGGCATGGTGTTCGCAATAATCTTCGGGACCGACGAGGCGCCACGAGTGATGCCGCCGTGGGCTGCTGATCTGCCGCAACTCGGCCTCGTTGACACCCAACAGATTCGTCCAGAAGATCTCCTTCAGACGGACCCGTCGGTGCCGGCTGATTCGGGTACCGCTGATTCGGCTACCGCCTCATCTGGCGGCTGATGTTCGCCGTCGTGCTCGTGGGCGGGTTTGGAACACGGCTGCGTCCGCTGACCAACGAGATCCCCAAACCGATGCTGCCGGTCGTCCACCGGCCAATGATTGTTCGACTGGTCGAACGCCTCGGACCAGCCGGCGTCACCGACGTGGTCTTGGCGCTCGGGTTCAAGCCGGGACCCTTCGAGGCAGCCTTTCCTGACGGTTTTCTCGACGACGTGCGGATTCACTACGCCGTCGAGCCCGAGCCACTTGATACGGCAGGCGCGATCGCTTTCGCGGCACGTTGGGCGGCGATCGACGACACGTTCATCGTTGCCAACGGTGATGTGATGAGCGACTTGAATTTCGGCGACCTGGTGGCCGCCCATCGTGCAGTTGGCGTTGACGCCACAATCCACCTGACACCGGTTGACGATCCCTCAGCGTTTGGAGTGGTCGAGATCAACTCCAGCGGCATCGTTGAGCGGTTTCTCGAAAAGCCGTCACCCGGCGAGACCGACTCGAACCTGATCAACGCC